>NZ_JBWKXQ010000003.1:0-266268 GCF_059423125.1 Variovorax sp. GW531-E2
GGGGTGCGGTGGTGGGCTACGACGGCTGGGTGTACCTGGACACGCTCGACGTGCGCAACACGCTGGCCGTGCGCACGCCCGACGGCGCGGTGTGCCGGGCGCAGTTCGACTGGCGGCGTCCCGAGGGCGGTGGTTTGCAGAAAGAGCGGTTGACATGTGGACGTTGAGATTCGTGAAACTGGCGCTGGCGCTCTCGTGGCTGCTCGGCATGGGCGCGGCGCATGCCGACCCGAGCTGCTGGGTCGCCAGCCAGCCGAGCTTCGCCTTCGGCACCGTGACGGCGTCGGCGGCGACGGACACCACCGCCACGGTCGGCTTCGCCTGCCAGAACGACACCGGCCAGACCATGTACATGAACTACTGCGTGTACGTCTACCAGGGCAATGAGATCGCCGGCTACGCGCCGCGCTACATGACCAACTGGAACGGCTCGCAGATGGCCTACAACATCTATTCCGATGCGGGCCGCAGCAGCATCGTCGGCCCACCGCCGGGCGGCGGCACCTACAGCAGCGCGGCGGGCGTGTTCGTGCTGCCGGCGAGCGGCGGCAACGTCGCGCTGAACATCCCGCTGTACGGCCGCGTGCCGTCCGGGCAATCGCTGGCGGCGGGCAGCTACCAGGCCAACATCTACAACTCCCAGGTCGTCTGGGGCATGAAGAGCGGCAACGCCCCCGGCAGCTGCAACGCGAGCTCGGCCAAGTACACCGGCGTGACGAATTTCTACACGCAGGTCACGGCCACCTATTCGAGCGCCTGCGCCGTCAGCGTGACGGCCACCGACCTGGACTTCGGCAGTGCCAGCTCGCTGGCGTCCGCGGTCAACGGCACGGCCGCCATCACGATGGCCTGCCCGCCCAGCACCGCCTGGAAGGTGGGGCTGAGCAATGGCGTGAACGTGGCGGGGACGCAGCGGCGCATGGCGGGCGGCACCGGTGACTACATCCAGTACGAGCTGTACCGCGATGCCGCGCGCTCGCTGCGCTGGGGCAACACCGTCGGCACGGACACGGTCGACGGCAGTGGCAACCCCGGCAGCAGCATTCCGGTCTATGGGCGGGTGCCGGCCCAGACCAATGTGACGCCGGGCAGCTACAGCGACACGATCACGGTCACCGTGACCTACTGAAGAATCGCCATCGCCCCAGGGCCGGGCCGCGCATCAGATCGGCGCGTAAGTCCCCGTGCCGCCCGGCCAGGCCGTCAGCACCTCGTAGCCGTCGGCCGTCACCGCCACCATGTGCTCCCACTGCGCGGACAGCGAGCGGTCCTTGGTCACGACGGTCCAGCCGTCGGCCAGCTGCTTCGTTTCGGCGCGGCCCGCGTTGAGCATCGGCTCGATGGTGAAGACCATGCCCGGCTCCAGCACGAGGCCCGCCCCGCGCCGCCCGAAGTGCAGCACCTGCGGTTCGTCGTGGTAGATGCGGCCGATGCCGTGCCCGCAGTATTCGCGCACCACGCTGAAGTGCTCGCGCTGCGCGACCGACTGGATCGCGTGGCCCACGTCGCCCAGCGTCGCGCCGGGCTTCACCTGGCGGATGCCGGCGCACAGCGCTTCGTAGGTCGTCTCCACCAGCCGGCGCGCGAGCACGCTGGGCGCACCGACGAAGAACATGCGGCTGGTGTCGCCGAACCAGCCGTCCTTGTTGACGGCGACGTCGATGTTGACGATGTCGCCCGCCTTCAGGATCTTGTCGGCCGAGGGAATGCCGTGGCACACCACCTGGTTCACCGAGGTGAGGATGGTCTTCGGATAGCCCAGGTAGCCCACGTTGGCGGGAATGGCGCCTTGCACCTTCACGATGTGTGCGTGGCAGAGGCGATCGAGCGCTTCGGTGCTCACGCCGGGCACGACGTGGGGCTCGATCATCGCCAGGACCTCGGCAGCCAACTGGGCGGCCCGCCGCGCCATCACCAACTCGTCGGCCGAGCGGAGGGGAACGTCGTGTGCCATCAGTGCTGCTTGCCGTTCGCGGGGGCGCGGGGCTTGCCGGGCGGGGCCGCAGTGACTGTCGCGGCAATGTCCAGCCCGCCCGAGAGCTCGGCCTGGATCAGCAACTGGCAGACCTCCCGGTAGTCGAGGTCGGGATGCATCTCGGTCAGCATGCCGACCCGCATCCAGTGCTCTGCCTGCGCATTGATCGACCGGCTGAGGGCGTTGCCCGCCACGCGCAGGTTCTCGTGCATCAGGTCTGAAATCTTGACGATGCCCATGGGCCACCTCTGTATGAAACGTATATGGATTGTATGCGTTTCATGTGGTCGGGTGTTTGAGGCCGGTCTACGCGCTCTTGTCTCGCGCGATCAGCAGGTTGCGCGCCTCCGCCAGCAGCGGCTTCACGGTCTCGAAGGTCGCGGCGCTCGGGTTGATCACGCTGACCCAGTGCATCTTGGCGTACACCGGGTGCGGCATCAGCCGGTCGATCGCGGTGTAGTCGATGTCGACTGGTGGCTGCTCGCCGAACAGCGCACGAAAGCTCTCCTTGCCCACGCCGACGTTCAGGCGGAACACGCCGGGCCGGTTCAGCTTCGAGGCGCTGTCGAACTCGTTGTCCTTCGTCACGATCGTGGCAAAGGGGAACTTGTTGTCCGCGCCGTGGAAGAAGAAGGTGTTGTCGTCGGCCACTTCGAAATGGCCGCCGCCGAGCATGTCGATGAGGTGTTGGGTGATGTCGTCTTCGGTCATGGAGATTGGATGAGGTCAAGGCTTCCAGCGCCGCAGGCCGAGCTCATCGGCCAGTGCCTGGTAGGCCTTGATGCGCGCCTGCACGTAGTCGTCGAGTGCGGCGCCGGTGAGGGCGAAAGGATAAAGGCCGTGCCGTTCGCGCAGCGCCGCGTAGCCCGGCGCGGCGGTGGCCTCGGCGAAGGCGGCGGTCCAGGCGCGCACGGCGGCGTCGGGCACGTTGGCGCTCAGGTAGACGCCGCGCACGGTCGGCCAGACGATGTCCGCGCCTTGCTCGCGCGCGGTGGGCACGCCCGTGAGCGCACCGCCCAGCCGCGCTTCGGACAGCACCGCGAGCAGGCGCAGCGGCGCGCCGCCGGCGATGGCCTGCAGCGCCTCGGCGGCGTCGCCCGGGAACGCGTCGACGTGCTTGCCCTGCAGCGCGCCCAGCGCGTCGCCGCCGCCTTCGAAGGACACGAAGCGCATCGCCTTCGGTGCGCCGCCGGCCGCGCGCACGAGCAGCGCGGCCTTCACCCAGTCCTGGCTGCCGACCGTGCCGCCCGCGCCGAAGACCACGCGCGACGGGTCCTGGCGCAGCGCGGCGATCAGGTCCTGCAAACGGCGGTAGGGCGAGTCGCGGTGCACGGCGACCACGCCGTAGTCGGTGCCCAGCGTGGCGATCCAGCGCACGGCCGAGGGCGGGTGCGGCCCGAAGCGGCCCTGCGCGAGGTTGAGCAGCGAGCCGCTGGAGAACGCGACCAGCGTGCCCGGCCCGCCGAGCTGGCCGCTCGCGATGCGGTCGAAGGCCACCGCGCCGATGCCGCCCGGCAGGTAGCGCTGCGCGAGTGGCGTGCGCGCGGGGCGCACGGCCTGCAGCGCATCGCGCGCCAGCGCGCAGGTCAGCGCGAAGCCGCCGCCGGCCTTGGCGGGAATCACGCATTCCGCCGGGCCTTCGGACACGTCGCCCGCGGCTGCCGTCGCGTGCAGCGCGGCGGGCGCGAGCCACGCGGACAGCGCGCGCAGCGCATGGCGACGGGTGAGAGCGAAGGGGCGTGGCATTGAAGGGAAGGAGGGCGGCGGTTCACCCCGCAGGCCGGGGCCACCAGATGATGGCATGCAGGCCCGGCCCCGCGCCGCGCGCTTCGAGCCGCAAATCGCCACGGTGCCGCTGCGCGATGGAACGCACGATCGCCAGGCCGAGTCCGAAGCCGCCCTGGTCCGCGCGCGTGCCGCGCCGGAAGCGCTGGCCCAAGGTGGCGCGTTCGTCCTCGCTCAGGCCGGGGCCGTCGTCCTCCACGTTGAGGCTCCAGCCCGCGGCGTCGCCGGCCGCGAAGAGCGTGATGGTGCCGGCCGCCGGCGTGTAGGCGATGGCATTGGCCACGAGGTTGCTCAGCGCCTCGCGCAGCAGGCCGCGGTCGCCCACCGCATGCAGCTCGGGCGAGGGCGCGTGGATGCCCAGGTCGATGCGCTTGGCGCGCGCCAGCGGCAACAGGTCGACCGCCACTTCGCGCAGCAGCTCGGCGGTGTCGAATTCGGCGGGTGCCACGGCCACGGTGTCGCTGCGGCCCAGCGCCAGCAGCTGCTGCGCGCTGCGCGTGGCGCGGCTGATCTCGGCGCCCAGCGCATCGAGTGCGGCGCGCACCTGCGCCGGGTCGTCCTCGCGGCGTGCGTAGTCGGCCTGCATCTGCAGCGTGGTCAAGTGCGTGCGCAGCTGGTGCGAGGCGTCGTCCAGAAACTGCCGTTGCTGCGCCACCAGTTCCTGCGTGCGCGCCATCTGCTGGTTCACGGCGGCCACCAGCGGGCGCACCTCCGCGGGCAGGTCGGTCTCGGCGATGCGCGTGAGGTCGTCGGGCGTGCGTGCCTGCACCTCGCGCGCCAGCCGCGACAGCGGGCGCAGCGCCGCCGCCAGTGCCAGCGCGGTGCCGCACAACAGCATCGCGAGGATCAGCCCGTCGCGCAGCGCGGCGCTGCGCACGAAGCGGCTTGTGAACTCCTGGCGCGAGCGCGTGCTCTCGCCAACCTGGATCAGCACGCTGCGCCCGGTGCTGCCCGCCGGCGCGCGGTCCAGGTCGCGCCGGTAGGCCGCGAGCCGCACGGCCTCGCCGAAGTAGGTGGCGTCGTAGAAGGCCGGCACGCCCATCGCCGGCTCGACCGGCGGCGCGGGCAGGTCGGCGCTGCCCAGCTCCACCAGCCCGTCGGAGGTCGCGACGCGAAAGAACACCTGCCCGCTGGCCGTGAGCTCGAAGAACTCGAACATCGTGTACGGCAGCTCGACCGAGAGCCCGCCCGAGGCCGTGGAGATGTTCGCGTCGATCGACTTGAGCGCGCCGAGCAGCGAGCGGTCGTACGCGGCGTTGGCGGCGGCCAGCGCGTCGTGCCGCGTCATCCACAGCTCGATGCCCGTCACCAGCAGCAGGGCGGGGAACAGCAGCAGCGCGAGCCGCTGCCACAGGCTGGTGCGGCGCAGGCGGTCGGTGAAGCGGCGCAGCGCGCTCACTCAGTCCGCTTCCAGCACGTAGCCCAGGCCGCGCAGCGTGACGATGCGCACGCCGCTGCCGTCGAGCCGCTTGCGCAGCCGGTACACCAGCACCTCGATGGCTTCGAGGTGCACCTCGTCGTCGTCGGAGAACACGCGATCGAGGATCTGCTGCTTCGACAGCGGCTCGCCGCTGCGCTGCACCAGCGCGCGCAGCACGGCCTGTTCGCGCGGCGACAGGGCGAGCGCTTCGCCGCCCAGCGTGAACTGCCGGCGTGCGCCGTCGTACACCAGCGGCCCGCAGGCCAGGCGCGGATGCTCCACGCCGCGCGCACGGCGCACCAGCGCGTGCAGCCGCGCTTCCAGCTCGGCCAGCGCGAAGGGCTTGGCGAGGAAGTCGTCCGCGCCCGCGTTGAGGGAGGCGACGCGCTCGTCCAGCGAATCGCGCGCCGTGAGGATCAGCGCCGGCAGCCGCTGGTCGCGTTCGCGCAGTCGCTGCAGCACCGTGTGGCCGTCCATGCCAGGCAGGCCCAGGTCGAGCACCAGCGCGTCGTGGTCGCGCTGCTGCAGCGCCCGGTCGGCCAGCCGGCCGTCGTCCACCCATTCGACCTGGATGCCTGCATGCTCCAGCGCCTTGCAGAGCCAGGTGCCCAGGGTGTGTTCGTCTTCGGCCAAGAGGATGCGCATGGGCTGGATGCTAGTGGTGCCCCGTCTTTTCGCGAAACACCGCGGAACCGGCTTTGCCGGGCCGCTGGTGTTGCCCCCGGCGAGGGGGGTGGCGTAGCGACACGAAGTGCGCGAAGCCTGGGGGAGTGCCAATCAATCAGGCTTGATGTTTGCCCGGGCGATGACCTTCTGCCAGCGGTTCTGTTCGGCGGTGATGAACTGCGCGAACTGCTCCGGCGTGCCGCCCACGGCCTCGGCCGCATCGGCCGTGAGGCGCTGCATCGAGTCGGGCGACTTCACGGCCTTCATGGTTTCGGCCGACAGCTTGGCCATCTGCGCGGGCGTGATGCTGGCCGGCGCGAGCATGCCGTACCACTGCGTCATTTCGAAGCCGGGGAAGCCTTGCTCGGCCACGGTCGGCACGTCGGGCAGTTGGGCGAGGCGCTTGGCCGAGCCGGTCGCGATGCAGCGCACCTTGCCGGCCTTGATGAACGGAATGATCGCCGCTGCGCCGATGGCCGAGGCGTCGAGCCGGCCCGAGAGCAGGTCGGTCACCATCGGGCCGGTGCCGCGGTAGGGCACGTGCAGCATGAAGACCTCGGCGGTCATCTTCAGGTACTCGAAGGCCAGGTGGCCCGCGCTGCCGTTGCCGGCCGAGCCGTAGCTCAGCTTGCCGGGCTTGCTCTTGGCGTAGGCGATGAACTCCTTGAGGTTCTTCGCCGGCACGTCGGGGTGCACCACGTAGAGGCTGGGCACCTTGGCCAGCAGGCTCACGGGCTTGAAGTCCTTGTTCGCGTCGTAGGGCAGCTTGGCGAAGATGTAGGGGTTCACGGCCAGCGTGCCGATGTGGCCCAGGATCAGCGTGTGCTGGTCGGTGGCGCGCGCGACTTCGCTCATGGCGATGTTGCCGGCCGCGCCGGGCTTGTTGTCCACGAACACGCTCTGGCCCAGCGTGCGCGACAGCTCGGCGGCGGTGGAACGCGCCACGATCTCCGAGCTGCCGCCCGGCGCGAAAGGCACGACGAAGCGGATCGACTTGCTGGGCCAGGCATCTTGCGCCGAAGCTATCGAAGGCAGCAGGCCGCCGAGGGTGAGGGCGCCGCCGGCTTGCAGCCAGTGGCGGCGGCTCAGGGAAACGTCGGTGGGGAAGCGGTCGGACATGGCTTGTCTCCAGTATTTTTTGGATGGAAGCCCGCATCCTGCCGGGCGGATGCTGTCGGAATGCTGTCAGTGCCTCAGATCAGGTTGCGCATCGCCTGCGCCGTCTCGCGCAGCACCGGCAGCACGCGGGCCACCGCGTCTTCCGAACTCTCGTGCCCCATCGGCATCGTGATGTTGAGCGCGCCCACCAGCGTGCCGTGGCGGTCGCGCAGCGGCACGGCGATGCCGCGCGAGTTCAGGTCGAGCTGCTGCTCCGACAACGCCCAGCCCTGGGCGCGGATGCGTGCCAGCTCGAGTTTCATGCGCTCCATGCTCGCGATGGTGTGCGAGGTGAACACCGTGAGCTGCCGCGTGGCCAGCCAGTCGTTCAGCTCGGCGTCGCTGCGCAGCGCCAGCATCAGCATGCCCGAGGCCGTGACCTGCGCCGGCACGCGCGCACCGAGCACGTAGCCGGTGCTCATGCTGCGGTTGGGGCCGTTGCGCGCGATGTAGACCACCTCGTCGCCGTCCATCACGCTGAGGTAGGCGATCTCGTTGGTGCCGGCCGCCACGCGTTGCAGAAAAGGCTGCACCACGCGCGGCAGCCGGGCCGATTCGAGGTACGACTGGCCCAGGCGCAGCACGCGCGGCGTGAGCCAGAACAGCTTGCCGTCGCTGGCCACGTAGCCCATGTGCTGCAGGGTGAGCAGGTAGCGCCGCGCGGCGGTGCGCGTCATGTTCGTGCGCTGGCCGGCCTGGCTGGCCGTGAGGCGCGGGTTGGCGTCGTCGAAGGCCTCGATGATGCTCACGCCGCGCTCCAGCCCGGCGATCCAGTCGCGCTTGTCCAGGCCGGCGGGCGGCGTCGAGTCGTCGGGGCTGGTGCTGTTCATGGGCGGAAGTGTGCCCGCGTCCGGCACGGCGGCGGAGTCTGAATGGATAAGTAAAAACCCGCAATTTGATCGATTGACGAACTTAAAAGATCGATCATCGAACGTTTCTCGTCCCGTATGTCGGCAGGCTGTGCGCGAAGGGACTATAAAGCCCGCTGCTCCGCCCCGAAACGAGCGATTGACGAACGGAAGCACGCCCATGAGCCCCATCATCACCGGCAGCACCCAGGCCTACCTCATCCCCGGCGACCCGGTCCGCAACGTGCGGCTGCCGCGCATGTTCAACGCGGCCTTCGCGCGCTACGGCATCGACGCGGTGCTGGTGCCCATGCAGGTGCCGGTGCGCGACTTCGCGGTGTTCATGAAGTCGGCCTTCCTGGCGCGCAACGTGCGCGGCATGGTGATCGCGCCGCCGCACAAGCCGCGCGTGGTCGACCTGCTCGACGGCTGCGGCCTGTTCGGCCGCGTGGCCGGCTCGGTCAACGTGGTGCGCCGCACCGAGGGCGACCAGCTCGAGGGTGACCTGTTCGACGGCGAAGGCCTGATCGGCGCGCTCGACCGCTGCAACGTGCCGTTTCGCGGCAAGCGCGTGCTGATCCTCGGCGCGGGCGTGAGCGCCGCGGCCATCGGCGTGGCGCTGGCCGAAGGCGGCACGGTGAACGGCGCCGAGCACATCGCCTTCTTCGACACCGCCTCCGGCAAGGCCGCGGGCGTGGCCGCCAAGCTCGACGCTTTTTTCGACGCGACCGTGGTCGCGGTCGACAGCAACGCGCCCGAGGGCTACGACCTTGTCATCAACGCCACGCCGCTGGGCCTGGCCGAAGACGACGCGCTGCCGCTGGACGTGGCACGCATGGAACCGCACGCGGCGCTGTTCGACATCCTGCTGCGCAACCAGCCCACGCCGCTGGTGCGCGCGGCGCGGGCGCGCGGGCTCAATGCGCAGGCCGGCTTCGAGATGCTGGTGCAGCAGATGCCGCACTACTTCCGCTACTTCGGCCACATCGACGCGGCCGATGCGATGCAGGCCGACGCCGACTTTTTGCGCGAGCTCATCTATCCGCCGGCGATGCACGCCGAGATCGCAATGCCCCTGCGCTACCAATCCCCGAGCGTGGCCTGACCCCGCACCTTCCTGAACAAGACGACCCCCATGATCTCCGGCAAGACCACGCTCATCGCCCACATCGGCTACCCCACCGAGGCCTTCAAGGCGCCGATGATCTACAACCCCTGGTTCGACAAGCAGGGCATCGACGCGGTCGTGGTGCCCATGGGCGTGAAGCCCGAGGACTACGCGGTGTCGCTCGCGCAGATCTTCAAGTTCTCGAACCTGCGCGGCGCGTTGGTGACGATGCCGCACAAGGTCACGACGATGTCGCTGGTCGACGAGGTCACGCCCACCGCGCGCGTCGCGGGCGCCTGCAACGCCGTGCTCAAGCGGCCCGACGGCACCCTGCTGGGCGACCAGTTCGACGGCGCGGGCTTCGTGCGCGGCGTGGAGCGCAAGGGGCGCCTGTTCAAGGGCACGCGCGTCCTGGTGTCGGGCACGGGCGGCGTCGGGTCGGCCATTGCGGCGTCGATCGCGGCGGCCGGCGCGGCCGAGCTGATGCTGTTCGACATGAGCGACGCTTCGGCGCAGGCACTGGCCGCGCGGCTGCGCGAGCACTATCCGCAGATGAAGGTCACCACCGGATCGAAGGACCCGGCCGGCTTCGACGTGGTCGTCAACGCCACGCCGCTGGGCATGAAGGACAGCGACCCGCTGCCCTTCGACGTGGACCGCATCGCGCCCGAGACCTTCGTCGGCGAGGTCGTCATGAAGACCGAATACACGCCGCTGCTGCAGGCCGCCAAGGCCAAGGGCTGCCAGGTGCAGGTCGGCACCGACATGCTGTTCGAGATGATCCCGGCCTACCTCGAGTTCTTCGGCTTCGGCACGGCCTCACCCGAAGAACTGCGCGCCGTGGCCCAACTGAAATACTGAAAACACCGGAACACGCATGAGCATTTTTGAAGGCTTCCTTTCCACCTCCGAAACGCTGGGCGCCTTCAGCGACCGCGCCTTCGTCGACGCCATGCTGCGCTTCGAGGCCGCGCTCGCGCGCGCACAGGCGGCCGAGGGGCTGATTCCTGAGAGCGCCGCGCATTCGATCGTCGGCAGCTGCAAGGTCGAGCTGTTCGACGTGGCCAAGATCGTGCGCGAGAGCGGACGCGCCGGCAGCGTCGCCATCCCGCTGGTGAAGGCGCTGCGCGAAGCGGTGGGCCTGTTCAATGCCGAGGCTGTGCCCTTCGTGCACTTCGGCAGCACCAGCCAGGACGTGATCGACAGCGCGATGGCGCTGGTCACGCGCGAAGCCGTCGCGCTGGTCGAGGCCGACCTCGCCAAGGCCGCCGACGCACTGCTGCGCCTGGCGGTGCAGCACGCCGACACGCCGATGCTCGCACGCACGCTGATGCAGCCGGCCTCGGTCACCAGCTTCGGCTTCAAGTGCGCCGGCTGGGCCGCGCCGCTGGTGCGCAGCCGCACCCGCCTGCGCGCCGCCGCGAAGCACGCGCTGCAGCTGCAGCTCGGCGGCGCCGTCGGCACGCTGGCGCAGATGAAGGGGCAGGGCGCCGCGGTGCGCCAGCGCATGGCCAAGGAACTCGGCCTGGGCGACCCCGGCGCCACGTGGCACACGCAGCGCGACGAATGGGTCGCGCTCGGGTGCGAACTCGGCCTGCTCACGGGCAGCCTGGGCAAGGTCGCGGTCGACATCTCGCTGCTCGGCCAGTACGAAGTGGCCGAGGTCGCCGAGCCCAGCGAACCCGGGCGCGGCGGCTCGTCGGCGATGCCGCACAAGCGCAACCCCGTGGCCTCGATGGTCGCCATCGCCGCCGCGCACCGCGCGCCGCAGCGCGTGGCCGCCTTGCTCGGCGCCATGCCGCAGCAGCACGAACGCGCGCTCGGCGCCTGGCAGGCCGAGCTGGCCGAATGGCCGCAGCTGTTGATGTCGGCGCACGGCAGCGTGCGCGCCATGGCCGGCGCCTTGCCCGGCCTGCAGGTCGATGCGGCGCGCATGCGCGCCAACATCGACCGGCTGCGCGCCGAGCTGCCGCGCGACGCGGCGGACGAATGGTTCGACCCGGCGCTGGCCGTGAACGCCGGCCAGACCGCACTGGCGCAGGTGAAAGCCCTGCAAGCCCAACTCTCATCCGACAAGGAACTCTCGCCATGACCGCCCCCGACACCCCGAGCAATCCTTACGAAGACGGCCTCGTCAACCGCCGCCGCGTGCTCGGCGACGCCTGGGTCGACAAGTCGCTCGCCAACCGCAACGGCTTCAACGCCGAGTTCCAGGAGCTCATCACGCGCCACGCGTGGAACGACATCTGGGGCCGCCCCGCGCTGGGCGACAAGACGCGCCGCTTCATGGTGCTGTCGATGATGCTGGGCATCCATGCGTACGAAGAATTCGCCATGCACGTGCGCGCCGCGCTCGACGGCCCGCCCGAGTCGCGCCTCACGCCCGACGAGATCAAGGAAGTGATCATGATGGCCGCGATCTACTGCGGCGTGCCGGTGGCCAACCACGCCTTCGGCATCGCGACGAACATCCTGCGCGAGAAGGGCCTGCTGCCGCCAGTGGCGGCGCAGTGAGCGCGACGGAAGGCCGGGGCGGCAAGGGCCGCTTCGACGTCGGCTTCACCTTGTTGTTGCCGCTGCTGCTCGCGGCGCAGCCCGTGGCGACCGACAGCTACCTGCCGGCGCTGCCCGCCATCGCGGGCGAACTCGGCTCGGCCAGCACCAGCCTCACGCTGTTCGTGCTGGCCTTCGGCTTTGCGCAGTTGCTGTGCGGCCCGCTGGCCGACCGCTTCGGGCGCCGGCCGGTGCTGCTCGCGGGCCTGGGCTGCTATGCCATCGCGGCCTTCGGCGGTGCGTTCGCCGGCAGCGTGGCGGTGCTCGCGGGCTGGCGCACGCTGCAGGGCTTCTCGATGGCGGCGATCCTCGTGTGCGCGCGTGCCGCGGTGCGCGACCTGTATCCGGCGCACGAAGGCCCGCACGTCATGGCGCGCGGCCTCACGGGGCTGGGCGTGGTCGGCCTCATGGCGCCGCTGCTCGGCGCCTGGCTGGTGCAGGGCGCGGGCTGGCGCTGGGTGATGGTGGCGATGGCGCTCTATGCCGTGGTGCTGTTCGCGCTGTGCTGGCGCTCGTTCGGCGAAACCCGCCGGCCGTGGGGCGAGGGCGAATCGTCCGCGCCGCGCGGCAGCACGCGCGCCGTGTTCGCGAGCCGCGCCTTCCGCGCCTGGGCCTCGGTGGCGGCGGCCACCTACGGCGGGCTGTTCTGCTTCTTGCTGCTCTCGCCGATGGTCTACATCGGCTACCTCGGCTGGTCGCCCGCGTGGTACGGCTGGATTCCGGCCGGCGGCTCGCTGGTCTACATCTTCAGCACCACGATGTGCCGCAGCCTGTTGCGCCGCTTCGGGCCGATGCGCACCGTGCGCCTGGGCGCGGTGCTGAGCATCACCGGGGCCGTGATTCAGGCGCTGGGCTGCTGGCTGATGCCGCACAGCGCGGTGCCGCTGCTGGCGGGCCACGCCGTGTACTGCCTCGGCCACGGCATCCACCAGCCCTGCGGGCAGGCCGGCGCCGTGGGCGACCTGCCGCACCTGGCGGGGCGCGCCGTGTCGTGGTCCGGTTTCGGCATGATGATGGTCGCGTTCTGCGTGGGGCAGGTCGCCGCGCTGTTTGTCGACACGAGTTTTTCGTACGGTGCCTGGCCGATGGTGGTGCCGATGCTGATGGCCGGCACCGTGTTGCTGGCCATCGCGTTCCTGTGGCTGCCGCGCCTTGCACAACCTGCTTCGTCATCCGCTTCCCATAAGGACTCCACACCATGACCACTTCCACCCCCCGCCTGAATGTCGTGCGCGAAGGCGACGGCCCCTTCGTCGTGCTCAGCCATGCGCTCGGCTGCGACCTGCACATGTGGGACGGCGTGGCCGCGCAGCTCGCGCGCGCCCACACGGTGATCCGCTACGACCACCGCAACCACGGCGGCTCCGAGGTGGTGCCCGGCGTGCTGCGCGTGGAAACGCTGGCGCAGGACGCGTCCGAGCTGATCGCGCGCGAGACGGGCGGCGAGCCCGTGCACTTCGTGGGCCTGTCGATGGGCGGCATGACCGCGCAGGCGCTGGCGGTGCGGCACGCCGCGCAGCTCAAGACCGTGGTGATCGCCAATTCGGCCGCGCACTACCCCGACCAGGCCCCGTGGCGCCTGCGCGCGGAAACCGTGGCCGCCAAGGGCGTGGCCGCCATCGCCCCGGGCGCCGTGGCGCGCTGGCTCACGCCGGCCTATGCCGCCACCCCCGAGGGCGCGGTGGCCGCGCGCACCCTGCACGACACGCTGGTGCGCACCGACGCGCAGGGCTACATCGAGAGCTGCAACGCCGTGGCCGCCATCGACTTCCGCGACAGCAACCGCCGCATCGCCACGCCCACGCTGGTGATCGGCGGGCTGCAAGACGAGGCCACTCCCCTGGCCATGTCCGAGGCCATGGTGGCGCAGATCCCGGGCGCGCGGCTGGCGACCATCGACGCCGCGCACCTGAGCGCGGTGGAGCGCCCGGTCGAGTTCGCGCAGATGCTGATCGATTACTGGCGCAGCCTCTGAAAAAACGCCCGGCCCGCATCCCCACGCGGGCTAGGTGTAACCCCTATTTCGTTCGAATGATGATCGGCAGCGTTCGATCATCGATCAGACGGGGCTGATTTGCGTTGTGGCGCGCCCGGGCTCTTTCTACAGTCCATCCCCATGCACCGCGCCATTGCCACCGTCTCGCTCAGCGGCACCCTCCGCCAGAAGCTCGAAGCCATTGCGGCCGCGGGCTTCGACGGCATCGAGCTGTTCGAAGCCGACTTCGTCAACTTCCGCGGCACCGCCGCCGAGCTGCGCCGCATCGTGGCCGACCTGGGCCTGGCTATCGACCTGTACCAGCCGTTCCGCGACTTCGAAGGCATGCCCGAGGCGCAGTTCCACCGCAGCCTGGAGCGCGCCGAACGCAAGTTCGACCTCATGGAAGCCATGGGCGCGCCGCTGGTGCTGTGCTGCTCCAACACCTCGCCGCTGTCGGTGAACGACCCGGCGCGCGCCGCCGCCCAGCTGCACGAGCTGGCCGAGCGCGCCGCGCGCCGCAACCTGCGCGTGGGCTTCGAGGCGCTGGCCTGGGGCCGCCACACCTCGCGCTATGCCCAGGCCTGGGACATCGTGCAGCGCGCCGACCACCCGCACCTCGGGCTGATCCTCGACAGCTTCCACACGCTGTCGCTGAAGGACGATCCGGCGGGCATCGCCGCGATTCCGGGCGAGAAGATCTTCTTCGTGCAGATGGCCGACGCGCCGCTGTTGTCGATGGACGTGCTGCAATGGGCGCGCCACCACCGCTCGTTCCCGGGGCAGGGCGACTTCGACGTGGTCGGCTTCTTCGAGCAGGTGCTGCGCGCGGGCTACACCGGGCCGCTGTCGCTGGAGATCTTCAACGACATCTTCCGCGAGACGCCGAACCGTCGCACCGCCGTCGATGCGATGCGCTCGCTGCTGTACCTCGAAAGCGAAACGCGCGAGCGGCTCACCGCGGGTCACGCGCCCGTGCAGCCGCAGCGCGTGGAGCTGTTCAACCCGCCGCCCGCGCCGGCGCTCTCGGGCCTGTCGTTCATCGAGTTCGCGGCCGACGAGGCCTCGGCCGCCACGCTCGGCGCGCTGCTCGGGCAGCTGGGCTTTCGTCGTGTGGGGCGCCATCGCTCCAAGGCCGTCACGCTGTACCGCCAGGGCGGCATCCACTTCATCGTCAACGCGCAGCCCGATTCGTTCGCGCGCCAGCGTTTCGAGGCGCACGGCACCTCGGTCTGCGCGCTGGGCGTGCGCTGCGCCGACCCGCTCGCGGCCGTGGGCCGCGCCAGCGCCATGCGCTCGCAGCGCCACGACAGCCCGGTCGGGCCGAACGAGCTGCGCGTGCCGGCCATCGTGGCGCCGGGCGGCAACCTGATCCATTTCGTGCCCGAGGCGCTGGGCGCCAACGGGCTGTACGAGACCGACTTCATCCTCGAAGACGCGGGGCCCGACGCGCACGATGCCGGCCTCACGCGCATCGACCACGTCGCGCTGGGCCTGGCGCTCGACCAGCTCGACACCTGGGTGCTGTTCACACGCGCCGTGCTCGGCCTGGAGCCTGGCGAGAGCCTGGAGCTGGCCGACCCCTTCGGGCTGATCCGAAGCCGCGGCGTGGCCAATGCCGACCGCAGCCTGCGCCTGGTGCTGAACGTGTCGCTGAGCCAGCGCACGCGCACTGCGCGCACGCTGAGCGTGACCGGCGGCGGCGCGGTGCACCACATCGCGCTCGATTGCGACGACATCTTCGACACCGTGGCCCGGCTGCGCGCCAACGGCACGCGCTTCGTGCCGATCTCGGACAACTACTACGACGACCTGGCCACGCGCATCGACGTGGCGCCCGAACTGCTGGCGCGCATGCGCGAAGCGGGCGTGCTGTTCGACCGCTCGGCGGCCGGCGACTACCTGCACATCTACACCGAGAGTTTCGACGGCGGCCTCTTCTTCGAGGTCGCGCAGCGCGTGGGCGGCTACGACGCCTACGGCGCGCTCAACGCACCCGCGCGCATGGCGTCGCAGGCGCAGCAGCCCCAACAAAAAGACTGATTCTTTCCCCTTGCATCCGACACCTTCGTCACACCACTGGAGACAACCCATGGCCCACCCATCCGCCAAAGAGCCGCAAGGCAAGCACCAGTCGAGGAAAGCCGCCGCCAGCGGCTGGATCGGCTCGGCGCTGGAGTACTACGACTTCTTCATCTACGCCACCGCCGCGGCGCTGATCTTTCCGCAGATCTTCTTCCCCAAGGGCGACCCGACCACGGCCATCATCGCGTCGCTCGCGACCTACGGCGTGGGCTATGTCGCGCGCCCCATCGGCGCCTTCGTGCTCGGCCACTGGGGCGACACGCACGGGCGCAAGCAGGTGCTGGTGCTGTGCATGTTCCTGATGGGCTTCTCGACCGTGGCCGTGGGCCTGCTGCCGACCTACGACCAGGTCGGCCTGCTGGCACCGGCGCTGCTGGTGTTCCTGCGCCTGGTGCAGGGCTTCGCCGTGGCCGGCGAAATTTCGGGCGCGAGCTCGATGATCCTGGAGCACGCGCCGTTCGGGCGCCGCGGCTTCTTCGCGAGCTTCACCTTGCAGGGCGTGCAGGCCGGCCAGATCCTGGCGGCCGCCGTGTTCCTGCCGCTGGCGCACTACATGCCTGAAGAGTCCTTCAACTCGTGGGGCTGGCGCATTCCGTTCCTGCTGAGCTTCATCGTGATCGTGGCCGGCTACATCATCCGCCGCGAGGTCGACGAGACGCCGGCCTTCGCCGAAGTCGACCAGAAGGGCGAAGTGGCCAAGGCGCCCATCGTCCAGGCGCTGACCGACAGCTGGGGCGACATGCTGCGCGTGATCTGCATGGCGCTGATGAACGTGATTCCCGTGGTCGCCACCGTGTTCGGCGCGGCCTACGCGGTGCAGGCCGCCTACGGCATCGGCTTCCAGAAAGACGTGTACCTGTGGATTCCCGTGCTGGGCAACATCCTGGCCGTGCTGGTGATCCCGTTCGTGGGCAACCTGTCGGACCGCATCGGCCGCAAGCCGCCGATCATCGTGGGCGCACTGGCTTCGGGCCTGCTGTCGTTCGTGTACCTGTACGCCATCAGCATCAAGAACGTGCCGCTGGCGATCTGCATGTCGCTCTTGATGTGGGGCGTCGTGTACCAGGGCTACAACGCGACCTTCCCGAGCTTCTACCCGGAGCTGTTCCGCACCCGCAACCGCGTGTCGGCCATGGCCATCTCGCAGAACATCGGCACCACCTTCACCGCGCTGCTGCCCGCGCTGTTCGCCGCCGTGGCGCCTCCGGGCTCGACCAACATCTGGTTCACCGTGGGTGCCATCACCTTCGCCGTGACCGTGCTGGCCGCGCTGGCCGCCATGAGCGCCCGCGAGACCTATCGCGTCCACATGCACGACCTGGGCAACCCGAACGCCGTGCCGGTCGACAAGGCCGAGTACGACCGGCTGCGCGAAGAAACGCTGGCCAGCGCCCGCACGGAGCGCGAGCGCCGCAAGGCCATGGCCTGAAGACCCCGCGCGCACAAAGGGGTTGTGGCGCCATGAAGAATGGCGCCATGACCGCCCATCTCAAGATCGATTTCGTTTCCGATGTGTCCTGCCCCTGGTGCGCCGTGGGCCTCGGCTCGCTCGAGGCCGCCCTGAAACGGGTGGCGCCGGAGGTCACGGCCGAGCTGCATTTCCAGCCCTTCGAGCTGAACCCGCAGATGCCGCCCGAAGGCCAGGACACCTTCGAGCACCTGAACCAGAAGTACGGCTCCTCGCGCGAGCAGCAGACCCAGGCCCGCGAGGCGATCCGCCAGCGCGGCGCGGCCGTCGGCTTCGAGTTCAGCGCCGGGGGGCGGCCCCGCGTGTACAACACCTTCAACGCCCACCGCCTGCTGCACTGGGCCGAGCTGGAAGACCCGGCCAAGCAGGTGGCGCTCAAGAAGCTGCTGCTGAAGGCCTACTTCACCGACAGCCAGAACCCTTCGGATACCGACGTGCTGGTGCGCGCGGCGACCGAGGCGGGGCTCGACGCGGCGCGGGCTCGCGAGATCCTGGCCGGCGACGAGTTCGCGCAGGAAACCCGCGAACGCGAGCGCCTGTACACCGACGCCGGCATCCATTCGGTGCCCGCGATCATCATCAACGACCAGCACCTGATCTCCGGCGGCCAGCCGGTCGAGGTGTTCGAGCGCGCGCTGCGGCAGATTGCGGGCGCGGAGCCCAGCAGCACGGCCATGGCCTGAACGTGCGGGGCCTCGGCCCCGTCGTTTCGTCCTGAAACGAAGCTGACCTTCAGCTTTACCTGAGCGCGGCCCGAGGTCGGTCAACCGCCTACATCGCGAAGCGGTTGAAGGGCGCATGATCGACCGCATGCCGTTTCCGAAGCTGCACCGTTCGCGCGCGATCGCCGTGACGCTGGTCGCCGTGCTGGCGCTCACCGCCTGCTCCACCGGCCTGCTGCGTCCCGAGGGCCCGCCGCTCACGGCGCTGGGCCATGCCGCCGACACGCCCGCTGCGCAATTGCGCTGGCTGGACCGCGTGAGCTGGGGCGCCAACGCCGGCAGCCAGGCCGAGCTGGCGCGCGACGGCCTGCCGCGCTGGATGGGCCGCCAGCTGCGTCCCGCGCCGCGTCCGCTGCCCGCGGCGGCGCAGGCACAGATCGACGCCATGGCCATCTCGCGCACGCCGCTCGACCAGCTCGTCTTCGCGCTCGATGCCCGGCGCAAGGCCGCCGATGCCTTGCCCGACGAAGAAGCGAAGAAGGCCGCGCGCACGGCCTACCAACAGGAACTCAACACCCTCGCGCGCGAGGCGCAGCAGCGCTTCCTGCTGCGCGCGCTGTATTCGCCCAACCAGCTGCAGGAGCAGATGACCTGGTTCTGGATGAACCACTTCAGCGTCAGCATCCGCAAGGACCTGGTGCGCGCGATGGTCGGCGACTACGAAGAGAACGCCATCCGCCCGCACGCGCTCGGCAAGTTCCGCGACCTGCTGGGCGCCACCGCGCGGCACCCGGCCATGCTGCGCTACCTCGACAACGCGCAGAACGCCGCCAACCGCATCAACGAGAACTACGCGCGCGAGCTCATGGAGCTGCACACGCTGGGCGTGGGCGGCGGCTACACGCAGGCCGACGTGCAGGAGCTGGCGCGCGTGCTGACCGGCGTGGGCGTCAGCGTGCAGCCGCCCGACGCGGCGCCGCCCGCGGTGCGCCCGGCCGTGCGCGCCGACTACGTGCGCCAGGGCCTGTTCGAGTTCCACCCGAACCGGCACGACTACGGCCCGAAGACCTTCCTGGGCCAGCCCATCCAGGCGCGCGGCCTGGCCGAGACCGACGAGGCGCTCGACCGCCTGGCGCGCGCGCCGGCCACCGCGCGCTTCATCTCGCGCAAGCTCGCCGTGTACTTCGTGGCCGACGAGCCGCCGCCCGCGCTGGTCGATCGCATGGCCGCCACCTTCACGCGCAGCGACGGCGACATTGCCGCCACCTTGCAGGCGCTGTTCGAATCGCGCGAGTTCGCGGCCTCGCTGGGTCGCAAGTTCCGTGACCCCGTGCACTACGTGGTGGCGGGCGTGCGGCTGGCCTACGACGAGCGCGTGGTGCTCAACACCACGCCGATGATCGGCTGGATCAACCGCATGGGCGAGACCCTGTACGCCCACGAGACGCCCGACGGCTACCCGCTCAACGAGGCCGCCTGGGCCAGCGCGGGCCAGATGAACACCCGCTTCGAAATCGCGCGCGCCATCGGCACGGGCGGCGCCGTGCTGTTCCGCACCGACGACAAGGCCCCGCTCGAGAAGCCGCCGTTTCCGCCACTGGCCGAGTCGCGCGCCGTGCAGGCGCTGCAACCCGGCCTGAGCGCCGACACGCAGCAGGCGCTCGCGCAGGCGAAGAACCCGCCGGAGTGGAACACCTTCCTGCTGGCATCGCCCGAGCTGATGCGGCGTTGAAAAGAGGGACCGTCATGCAACGTCGACACCTGCTGCAACTCATCGCCGCCACGCCGCTGGCCGGCGCCGCAGCGCGCGCGGTCGCCGCGCCCGCTGCCGAGGGCACCAAGCTGCTCGTCGTGTTCCTGCGCGGCGCCTACGACAGCACCAGCCTGCTGGTGCCCACCGCGAACAGCGACTTCTATTACGCCTCGCGGCCCAACATCGCCATCCCCCGGCCCGGCACGCCCGACGGCGCGTTGCCGCTCGAGGGCGGCGACTGGGGCCTGCACCCCGCGCTCGCGCAGAGCGTGCTGCCGCTGTACCAGCGCAAGCAGGCGGCCTTCATCGCCTTCGCCGGCACCGACGACCTCACGCGCAGCCACTTCGAGACGCAGGACGCCATCGAGCTGGGCGTGGCGCCCGACAACGCGCGGCGCGACTACCGCTCGGGCTTTCTCAACCGGCTGGCCGGCGTGCTCGGCGCCGGACCGCTGGCCGACGTGTCGCCCATCGCCTTCACCGACCAGCTGCCCATCGTGCTGCGCGGCGACGACGCCAAGGCCGCCAACATGGCGCTCGCGGGCGTGGCGCGGCAGGCCCTCGATGCGCGGCAGAGCCAGATCATTGCGTCGATGTACCGCAACACCGCGCTCGCGCAGCCCGTGGCCGAGGGCTTCCAGGTGCGCGACGAGGTGGTGCGCGCCATGCAGGCCGAGATGGACGCCGCCAGCCGCAACGCCATGAGCCCCAAGGGCTTCGAGCAGGTCGCGCGCCGCATGGCGCTCTTGATGCGCGAGCGCTTCGACATCGGCTTTGTCGACGTCGGCGGCTGGGACACCCACGTGGGGCAGGGCGCGGCCAAGGGCTACCTGGCCAACCGTTTCGAAGAACTGGGCCGCGGCGTGGCGGGCTTCGCGCAGGAGATGGGCGAGCCTGCCTGGCGCCAGACCGTGGTGGTCGTCGTCAGCGAGTTCGGCCGCACCTTCCGCGAGAACGGCAACCGCGGCACCGACCACGGGCACGGCACCGTGTACTGGGTGCTCGGCGGCGGCCTGGCCGCGCAGGCGGGCGGGCGCGTCGTGGGCGAACAGCAGCCGCTGACGCAGGCCACGCTGTTCCAGAACCGCGACCACGCGGTGCTCAACGAGTACCGGGCGGTGCTGGGCGGGTTGTTCCAGCGGATGTACGGGCTGTCGACGGCGCAGGTGGCGCGGGTGTTCGGCGGTGCGGCGGTGAAGGACCTGCGGCTGGTCTAGCGATCCGGCGCATGCCGCCGCACGGCGCTGGCGGCAACGCCACCGAGAATCGGGGCATGCCTCACGCCGTCTCCCTCCTTCGCGTCGCGCGCCTGGCGCGCAGCGCCAAGCCTTTTCTTGCCCGTGGCGGTTTCAAGCGCGAGCGCTGTGCGGGCTGCCGGCTGGTGCCCAGCCATTGCATGTGCGCCGTGCGTCCTCCGGTGGCCACGCGCGCGGGGGTGTGCCTGCTCATGGCGGACATCGAGCCGCTCAAGCCGACCAACACCGGGTGGCTGGTGGCCGATGTGGTGGCCGACACCTTCGCCTTCGGCTGGGCCCGCACCGAGACCGATCCCGCGCTGCTGGCGTTGCTGGGCGACCCGCAATGGCAGCCCTATGTGGTGTTCCCGGGGCAGTACGCGGCGCCCGAGCGCGTGGTGCTGGGGGTTCCTGCATCGCCTGATGCGGCCGGCGGCGGCAGCGCGAAGCGCCCGCTCTTCATCCTGTTCGATGCGACCTGGGCCGAGGCGCGCAAGATGTTTCGCCGCAGCCCCTACCTCGACCGGCTGCCGGTGCTGAGCCTGCAGCCCGAGCAGATCACGCAGTACAAGCTGCGCAACTCCGGCCGCAACGACCACTTCTGCACCAGCGAGGTGGCCGCGATGTGCATGGACCTGGCCGGCGAGCACGCTGCGCAGCAGACGCTGGACGCTTACCTGGGCGTGTTCACGCACCACTACCTGTGCGCGAAGAACCAGCAGCCTGTGGCGTGGGACGGTGCCGCGCACCAGCGGCTGCGCGAGGTGGCCGCGCGGCGCGATCAGGCCGCCTGAGACCGGTCGGTCTTAGCGCAGGTCGAACAGCGCCGCCGCGTTGCCCCAGGCGATGCGCTGCGCCACGGCGGGCGGCAGGTCGCCCAGCCAGGTGCGGTAGCCGCGCATGATCTCGTCGTAGGCGCTCCAGCGCTGGTTGACCCAGGTGTCGGAGCCGACCATGAAGCGATCGGGGTGCTTGAGGATCAGTGCGCGCCACTCGGGGCACAGGCGACCGTCCTCGCAGGTCAGGCCGGGTCGGTACGAGAGTTCGCCCATCAGCAGCGGGTAGCGCTCCAGCATCGCCTGCACGCGCTCGACCGGCGTGCCGCCGATGCCGGTGTGGGCCCAGATGAGGCGTAGCGCGCGGCCCTTCGACGGCGCGTTCGCCATCAGCAGGTCGACGGCCACGTCGTCCACGTGCGCGAGCACGGCGAGCTTTTTCTCCTCGGCCAGTGCGATCAGTTTCTTTGCCACCGGGCCGTTGGCGTTGGCGCTCTCGTACAGGTGGAACTCGCCGAGCCCGCGGTAGGGGCCGCTGGCGGTGCCGCGCGCCAGTTCGGCCAGCACCATCTCGTGGATGCTTTCGTCGCGGAACCAGTTGTTGTAGTCGTCGCGGTTGCGGTACAGGCGCACGAAGGGCACCACGGTGACGCCGGCGGCGCGGGTTTCGCGCGCGGCGGCCAGGGTCTGCGTGCCGGCATTGGGCCGCGAGTTGGCGATGATGGCCTTCACCTGGTTGCGCTGCATGCGCGCGAGCGCCTCGGTGGGCGGGAAGGGGCCGGCGGTGCCGTCCCAGGCTTCCTGGTTGTAGTGCAGGTGGGTGTCGAACAGCGGGCCGTCGTAAGGCGCGGCGGTTTGCCCGTGGGCTTGGGACAGGGCCAGGGCCGCGCAGGCGGCGATGCAGGCAATGAAGCGCATGGGGTTCTCGCGGTGAGGGCCGGGGAGCCGGATTACATCACCACAGATCACCGCATCGGCACAGCCGCGCCCTTGTCGCCGGGCGCGACCTCGAGGCGATCGCGCGGGCCGGCGTCAGCTGCCGGCCGGGTGCGTCGTCGCCTTGCGGCTGCCATCCAGCGAGTACAGCTGCGGGCGGTCTTCCACCGCGACCGCCACTGCCTCGGTGCCGTGCTCCGCGGCGCGCGGTTGCCGGTACAGCTCGTTCTCGAGCCGCCGGGCACGTTCCGCGTACATGCGGGCGAGGGCGCTGTGATGCTCTGCGGCAGCCTGGTGTTCGATGCGTGCCATCTGCGCCTCTTCGAGCAGTGCCGAGGCACGTTTCAAATAGGCCGTGTGGGTGGGCCGAAACAAGAAGTCGAACATGGTTTCACACTCCTTTCCGCTGCAACAACGGTGCAATCATTGTGAACGAATGGCCTCAAAACGCCATCGCTTCCTGTGGCTGCGACGCATCGAAGAAGCGTTCTGTTTCACTTGAGTCAGACAGAATCGGTGGCGAAGAGAGAGGGTTCGATCACCGATGAGCAATGAGGTTCGTTTTTGTCTGGAATACCGGCTTGCCGAAGGCGGGCCCGCGCATGCCGTGCAGACCGCCTGGATGGTCGATTCGCCGGCCACGCGTGCGCAGATCGAGGAAATGATTGTCAATGCGCGCGCGATGAATGCCGCGCAGGCGAAGTGGTGGGTGGAGGAGCGCCAGGGCGGCGACGCCCCGCGCTGAAACGACCCGGCGGGCCTCAGTCGCGCATGTTCGCGAACTTCACCAGCGTCGCGTACTTGGCCGTGTCCTCGCGCATGATCTGCCCGAGGTCTTCCTTGCCCGTGGCGGGGATGGATCCGCCTTCTTCCAGCCGCCGGCGGATCGCCGGGTCGGCCAGGCCGGCCTGCAGCGCCGCGCGCAGGCTCTGCACGACGGGCGCGGGCAGGTCCTTCGGGCCCGCGAGCGCGAACCAGCCGCTCAGCTCATAGCCCTTCAGTTGCGGATGCTCGCCGAGCGCCGGCACCTGCGGCAGGCCGGGAAAGCGCTTGGCCGACGAGACACCCAGCGGCACGATCCGCCCGCCCTGCAGGAACGGTGCCGCAGCGGTGGGCGACACGATCGCGAAGTCGAGCGTGCCACCGACCAGGTCGCTCGTGAGCGGCGCGGTGCCGCGGTAGGGAATGTGCGTGAGGAACAGGCCCGCGCGCTGCTTGATCTGCTCGCCCACGAAGTGCAGCGTCGAGCCCACGCCCGAGCTGCCGTAGCTGTACTTGCCGGGGTTGCGCCTGGCCAGCGCGATGAACTCGTCGAGGTTCTTCACGCCCACCTTCGGACTCGCCACCAGCAGCACGGGCGCGAAGGCGAGCAGGCTGACCGGGGTCAGGTCTTTCACCGGGTCGTAGCGCTGCGCGGGGTTCACGAGCACCGTGGCCGCCATCTCGTTGCTGGAGCCGGCCAGCAGCGTGTAGCCGTCGGCCGGGCTGCTCACCGCGCGCTGCGCCGCGACCACGCCCGCGGCGCCGGTCACGTTCTCGACCACCACCGTCGCGCCGAGCTTGGCCGACAGGATGTCCGCCGCCACGCGCGCGGCCATGTCGACCGAGCCGCCCGGCGCGTAGCCGACCAGCAGCTTGATGGGCTTGGCGGGGTAGGTACCCTGCGCGAACGCGGGGGCGGCGGCACAGAAGGCGGCGGCGCCGAGCGCGCTCAGTGCCACGCGGCGCGAAACGGAAGAAGCAAGACGGGTCATCGCGGTTCCAGTACGGGGAAGTGGGAAAGGAGAAGGCCCGCTCAGGCCTGCGCGGCGAGGAAGCGGCGTACCAGCTGCACCCAGTAGCTGGCCGCGATCGGCAGGATCGCGTCGTTGAAGTCGTAGCCGGGGTTGTGGACCATGCAGCCGCCGGTGCGGTGGTGCTCGCCTTCGCCGTTGCCCACGATCAGGTAGCTGCCGGGGCAGCGCTCCAGCATGAAGGAGAAGTCTTCGCTGCCCGTGAGCGGCGCCAGCGGCGGCAGCAGGCCGTCGTCGCCCAGCCAGTCGTGCGCGACCTGCCGTGCGAAGCGGGTGGATTCCTCGTCGTTCACCAGCGCGGGGTAGCGCCAGTGGTAGTCCACCTCGGCCTTCACGCCGAGCGTGACGGCCTGCGCCTGCGCCAGTTCGGTGATGCGCTCGCGCAGCATGGCACGGATCTCGGGGCGGTAGGCGCGCACCGTGAGGCGCATCTGCACGCTGTCGGCAATCACGTTGGGCGCGTCGCCGCCGTGGATCGCGCCCACCGACACCACCGCCATCTCGCGCGGATCGACATTGCGCGACACGATGGTCTGCAGCGCCACGACGATGTGCGCCGCCGCCACCACCGGGTCGGCCGACAGGTGCGGCGCCGAGCCGTGTCCGCCGCGCCCCGTCACCGTGATCGTGACCGAGTCGGACGAGGCCATGAACGAGCCTTCCTTGAAGCCGAACTTGCCCGCCGGAAAGCCGGGCATGTTGTGCAGCGCGAAGATGGCGTCGCAGGGAAAGCGATCGAACAGGCCTTCTTCGACCATGCGGCGCCCGCCGCCCAGGCCTTCCTCGGCCGGCTGGAGGATCAGGTGCAGCGTGCCGTCGAAGCCGCGCTCCTGCGCGATGACACGCGCGGCGGCCAGCAGGATGCTGGTGTGGCCGTCGTGGCCGCAGGCGTGCATCTTGCCGGGCACCTGGCTGGCATAGGGCAGGCCGGTGGCTTCCTGAATCGGCAGTGCGTCCATGTCGGCGCGCAGGCCCAGGCGCCGTGTGCCCGTGCCGCATGTCAGCGTGGCGACCACGCCGGTGCCGGCCAGGCCGCGGTGCACCTCGTAGCCCCACTCGGCCAGGCGCGTGGCCACCAGCTCGCTGGTGACGTGCTCTTCGTAGGCCAGCTCGGGGTGGGCGTGGATGCGGTGGCGCAGGCCGACCATCTCGGGCGCGACCTCGCGCACGGCGGGCAGCACGCTGTCGAGGGCGGCGGCGTTGTCGACGGTGTAGGTCGTCATGGGGGAATCTGTCTCCTTGCTGTCTTGCGGCGAGTCTAGGAATTCGTTGCCAGCCGGGGCAGACAGGCGCCGCCATGCAGGGGCGGGCGGCGCCTGTCGCCGCGAGCGGCTGCGGATAATCGGCCGCCATGAAGCTGCACCAGCTCCGCTATCTCGCCGCCGTCGCCTCCGAAGGCAGCATCCGCGCCGCCGCGCGGGCGCTGGGCGTCACCCAGGCCACGGTCACGCAGGGCCTGCGCGAACTGGAGGCGCATGCGCAGGTGGCGCTGTTCACGCGCCACGGCGGCGGCATCGCGTTCACGCCGGCCGGGCTGGAGCTGCTCGAACATGCGCAGCGCGTGCTGGCCCAGCTGCGCCAGGCCGAAGACACGCTCTCACGCCACCGCGACACCGGCGCGCAGCAGCGCCTGACCGTGGCCATCACGCCCTGGATCACGCAGACCCTGCTGCCGCGCGTGGTGTCGCTGTTCCGCGAAGAGCTGCCGCACGTGCAGCTTGAGATGTTCGACGGCCTGTCGGCGCTCAGCTATCCGCGGCTGCGCGAAGGCAGCCTCGACCTGCTGATCGGCCGCATCGGCCCCGACGAGGCCATGCAGGGGCTGCAGGCGCAGCCGCTGTTCCGCTACGACATGACCGTGGTGGCGCGCCGCGGCCACCCGCGGGCCGGTGCGCAGTCGATGGCCGAGCTGCTGCAGGACGACTGGGTGCTCAACTTCACGCCGGGCGAGGGCGCGAGCTTTCTGGACAACCTGTTCCGCCAGCACGGCCTGGCCGCGCCCGTGCAGCGCATCCAGCTGGCGCATTCGCCGTCGATGATGCTGGGCCTCGTGCGCAAGACCGACATGCTCACCTTCTGCCCCTGGCCGCTGGTGGAAACCGAGAGCCTGCGCCATGCGCTCGTGACCTTGCAGCTGCGCGAGCGCTTCCACAGCAACGTCGTGGGCATCGTGCGCCGCGCGCAGGAAGCGCCGTCGCACGCGGCGGCGCGTTTCATCGCGCACTTCCTGGCGCAGCTGCCGGCGTGGCAGGCCTCGGACGATCCGGAGCTGCGGCGGGTGCTGCACTCGGTGGATTTCATCGAGGCGTTGTCTCACCCGTGATAGTCGCTCCACGACATGCGCACCATGCCCGGCGGCGTGGGCGCGCCGGCTGAGGCCAGCGTCACCGGCGGGTCGTCGTCCACGCGGCTTTTGGCGCGCGAGTCCCAGTCGTCGAGAAAGACCTGCTGGTAGTACTGCGCCACTTCTTCGTTGTGGATGATCAGCCCGGCGTCGCGGTTGCGCAGCACGCCGTCGCCCGACCAATTGGTGCTGCTCACGAGCACCACCTGGCCGTCCACGATGATGCCCTTGTTGTGGATGCTGCCCTGGACGCGGAACACGTCCTGGTTGCAGCCCGCCTCGACCAGCTTGCGGATGTTGTCGGCCGCGCTGGTGCTGCCCAGGATGATGCGCAGGTCGAGGTCCGGCTCGGTGCTGCGCTGTGCGAGCTTGCGCAGCAGCGCGCGAAAGTCCGCGTCCTTGTCGGCATCGCTCCAGGTGATGTAGGCGAACTGCAGGTACAGCGAGGTCTGTGCGCTGTCGATGAGCGCGTTGATGTGCGGCAGGTAGTTGTCCGGCGTGAGCACGGGCTGCACTTTCACCGTGGTCTTCACCGCGGGCAGCCGTGCGGGTTCGACCGGCACCACCGGCCCCGCGAAGGTCACGGCCTGTTCCAGCAGGTGGTCCAGCGGCACGAACACGTCGGGCAATGTGAGCTTGGGCGCCACGTCCAGCGCCGCGTCGGCGGCGCCGTCGGCTTCTTCCTTCTCGGAGGCCTTGAGGTCGTGCAGGATGTACTTCTCGAACACCTTCGAGAGCACGGCGTCGCTGCAGATCACGTGCCACTCGCGGTTGCCCTTGCTGAACATGCCCTTGGCCTGCGCGGGCGTGCCCACGGGGTCGATGTCGGGCTGGCTGCGGCGGCTCCAGTTGCCGCTCGACAGCCAGAAGGCCTTGTGGTCGCGCACCGCCACTTTCTCGTGGTATGCGCTGGCGAAGCGGCGGCCCTTGCCGCACTGCACGAGCCAGGCCGTGAAGTCGGCCTCCTGCTGCAGCTTGCGCAGCTTCTTGCGGATGACCTGTTCTTCTTTCGTCATGCCGTCGTCCCAGCTCAGCGCCGCCGCGATGCCGCCGTTGCGCACGAGGTCGATGAAGACCTGGGCGACGTGGTCGGCGTTGAAGTCGTACATCGCCACCGACAGCGAGCGCGTGGTGCCTTCGAGAAAAGGCCGCAGCACCGGCCACCCCGCGTCGGGACCGACGTGGCACAGGAAGGGCTGCTTCACGTTGTAGACCTTGTCGATGGGCTGGCCCGCAGGCGGCTTGTAGACGAGGCCGACGGCGGCTTCGGCGAGCGCGTTCACCGTGTCCTCGAAGTCCGCGCTGGCGGCCAGCTGCCGCGCGGGGTCGGCCTGCATCACGCAGACGCGGTAGGGGCCGAGCTGCCGGGGCGCGCGCTCGGCCACGGGCACCTCCGACAAGGGCCGCTTGCGGTCGACCAACACGATCACGGCGGGCTCGCGCAGGAACCGGCCGTCGACCAGCGGAAAGCCCGGCTCCGCCGCCACGTAGCCGGGCAGGGCGGCCAACTGCGCCTGGTGGGTGGCGATCACCGACCGGACCGCCGCGCGCGCGGCATCGTCGAGCACTTTCATGGGTGTTCCTTGGGATGGGGTGTGGGGCACGCGTGTGCGGGCGCCTGCCGGCATGGCATGCGCGAAGGCAGCGACCCGGGTGGGTCGCGTGTCAGGAGATGTTGGGCAGCCGGCGCGACAACTCGACCGACTCGACGGCCGGGTCGGTTTCGAGCTGCTGGAGCTTGTCGAGCGGGATCTCGGCCGAGAACAGGCCCGGCGAGATGTCGGCGCGCGCGGCGATGTAGTCCGGGCGCTCGGCGCCCTCGCACAGCTTGACCAGCACGACGACGCGCTCGCCCGACACCGGCGCGGGGGCGGCCGAAAAGTCGAGCTTCTTGAGCGAGCGCAAATCGATGGGCATGAGAGGGCAGATGGGGGCGGGAACACAGATTACACCCCCCGCTCGGGTTCGGCACAACCGCACCGGGCGTGGGGGTCATGGCTGGATCGTCAGATGGCGCCGCTGTCGGCGCGGCCGTCGCCGCGCTGCGGGTCCCAGCCGGCCGGCCCGGCGCCGGGCTTGACGCCCGCCTTCAGCCTGGCGCGGATGTCGGCGATGGTCAGCTTCTTGCCCGCTTTGTGAGCCTTGGCCAGCATCAGCGCGACCAGCCCCGTCACCGCCGGCGCCGCCATGCTGGTGCCCGACTTCTTCACCATGCCGTCCTTCGTGCGCGACTGCGCGGCCTTCACCTGCACGCCGGGGGCGCTGACCTCGGGCTTGGGGCGGCCGTCGCGCGTCGGGCCTGCGCTCGAGAAGCTGGCGGCGGGCTCGCCCGTCTTGCGAGCGTCGTACGCACCGACCACGATCGACAGTTTTCCTGTCGACAGCGAGCCCAGCAGGTGCGACTTCACCGGCTGGCCGAAGTACGACTGGCCGCTGTCCAGGCGCTCGAGCCACGCATGGAACGGCACGTCGTCGGCGGCCAGGGCGTGCAGCCGCACCTTGAACTCGCCGTCGGGCCAGTTGGGTGCGAGCCAGATGCCGATCACGTTGTCCTTGTTGTTCGGGTCGGTGATGCGGCTGCTGAGGAATGCGGCGATCTCGCCGTTGCCCGCGCCGAGCGGAAAGTTTTCTCCCGGTGCGACGCTGGCCAGCACCTCGCCGTCGGGGCCCAGCAGCTCGGCGCGCAGGCGCTGGCTGCCGCCGTACCAGAGCTCGAACTCGCCGCCCTTGCCGTTGACCAGGGTCCACGACACGTCGAGGTGCCCGTTGCCGGGCACCGTGCCCGCCGTGTGCGTGTTGTCTTCCTGCGAGTTGCCGGCCGCCAGCACGATCGCGCGGTTGGGCTTTTGCGACACGAGCGCATCGAAGCCCTGCTCGACCAGCGAGGTGCCGTCGTGCGGGCCGCCGTTCGTGCCCAGGCTCAGGTTGACGACGCAGGGCCTGTCGCCGGCGCGGTCGAAGATGAACTTCACTGCTTCGAGCATCTGCACCGAATCGCCGAAGGAGCTGAACACGGCGTTGTGGCCGGTCCACGCGATGTCGCGGGCCGACATCTCGACGAAGATCAGGTCGGCCTTCGGCGCCACGCCGGGTTGCAGTGAGCCCCGGCCGTTGCCGCCGGCGATGTCCATCACATGCGTGCCGTGCGAACCCGGGCTGCCCGGCATGCCCGCGCCGGGGTCGTAGCCCAGCGCCTTGTACGGATCGGCCTTCTTCAGCGCCTTGTCGATGTCCGCGGCCTCGAAGAGCCGGCCGTAGCCGTAGGGGCTGTTGGCCTTGGCCGGCGCGCCTTGCTGCCACAGGGCCAGCAGGCGCGTCTTGCCGTTGGCCTTGACGAAGTTCTGGTGCGCGAAGTCGCCGCCCGAATCGACCACGCCGATCACCACGCCGCTGCCACCGGCCGTGCCGGCGAGCGCGAGGTTGTCGGCCTGCACGCCCATCGATGCGATGGTGTTGTTCAGCGCCGGCAGCACGGGTTGCGAGGCCTTCATGCTGAGCACGGCCGGATGCTGGCGAATGACTTCTGCCTTGCCCAGCGGAATGCGGCCCGTGACGAGCACCGTGCCGTCGTCGGCGGTGCCGATGTCGGAACCCGCATCGACATCGGGAATGTCGGCCCACTCGGCATGGCTGGTGACGCGCGCCACCACCGGCACCGAATCGCCATCGGCGGACGAGATGGGCATGCTCTGCTTGCCCGCGCGGCGGTTCATCACCGCCAGTTGCAGCCGCGGGTCCATCGAGGTCTCGACGTCCATCGGCAGGCGCTGGAGTTGCGCGAGCCCGAAGGTCGACACCGGAGAGAGCCGCGTGCACAGCGCGTCGGCCGCGCCGGCGAGCGCGGCGGTGAGGGCGGGGGAGGCTTCGCCCGGCAGGTGGCCCGCGGCGGGTGCATCGGCCTGTGCCGACTGCGCCACCATCGCGGCGGCCATCTCGGGCGGGAGATCGACCCAGCTGTTGAGGAGCTTGATCTGCCCCGTCACGTGCAGCCGCACGCTGCCGGACGACAGCGCCGGCGTCAGCACCCCGTGCGGCATCCTGGGGACTTTCGTATCAGCGGGCGAGGGCTTCTTCGCGGCGACGCGCTTCTTGGCTGGGGCCATCGGTCGGATCTCCTTGCACAGGGGGACGGGTGGGTACCGCGAGGTGTAGCAGATTGCCGTGTCATCTGTCACCCCGGCTTGGGCAAGGAGGCGGTCAGAATCGCCGCATGAAAGTGGTGTTCAAGCTTCTGTTCGCGTACCTGGTGGCGAGCCTGCTGTCGACGGGCCTTGCGCTGGTTCTTTTTCCGCTGCACGCGCATGTGCCTGCGGTGGTGGTGCTGCTCGCGTTTCCGCTGGTGCCGTGGACCTTGCTTGGCAACCTCGCGAGCGAGGGCTTCAGGGCCCGGGAGGTGGGGCCGCTGTTGGTGTTCGTGCTGGCGTTTGGCGGCGTGGCCTGGCTGCTGTTTCGTGCGTCATCGAAGGCCGCGCAGCGATAGCCGCGCCGGGCTCACTTCGCCCCGATCTCGAAGACATCGCCGTTCGTCGGCGTCGCGTTCTCGTGGTAGATGTCGTAGAGGTACTGCGCCAGGTCGGCCGGCGCCACGTCCGGCGGAATCGCGAGCTGGGCGAGGCCCAGTTTTCCGTCGGCGCCGACCCAGTGGCTGCGCCAGCGGGCATCGGTCATTTCGACGCGCAGGGTGCGGCCGAACACGTTGAAGAGGTGGCGCATCGTCGGGGCTCCGGGCATGCACGAAAAGAGATGAGGGGACCGCCACTGTAGCGCCCTCGTCGTATGCACAATGGGCCGAATCGCCCGTCAATCCACTCCAGAGTCCGCATGGCAGACCTCAACGTACGCAAGACCTACGAAGCGGCCGTGGCCGAGCTGGGGCCTGCCGCTGAGCGGATGCTGGCCGACGGTGTGAGTGAAGAACAGGTGGCGCGCTGGATCTTCGCGCAGCGGGACGATCTCAAGCTGCACTACCGCGCGCTGACGCCCTCGCACGAGCTGCAGGCCCTCGAAGCCAGGTCGCACAGCCGCTACGGCAACACGCTGGGCCCGTCGATCGAGCAACTGCGCAACGCGGGCAAGTCGTGGCGGGACATCATCGATTCGGCGGCGCGGCCGGGGACTCACTACCGCCTGGGCGAGTGACTTCTATTGGGCGCTACGCCAAAGCCCGGAGCTCGTGCAGACCTCGGCCGGTTCGCCGTTCACTCGAACCTGTTCTTCATCGAGCCGCGACGCGGTGACCGGATCGACATCGAAGCCGACGCCGAGCAGCCGCGCCACCTGCGCGTCTTCGATCGACAGCTCCCAGGTCAGGAACAACTGCGTGAGGTCCTGGCTGTCCGGGAAATCGGCCGCATTGAAACCGTGGTCGCTGCCGCGCGGCACCACGGCGTGGGGCTGGCCCGTGTCGAACAGCAGGGCCGTGCCCCGCGTGAGCGGGATGCGGTGGCCGGTGACGGGAAAGTGCACGTCCAGGCCCTTGTCTTCGCTGAGGAACAGGTTGCAGAAGGCCGCGCCGCCGTACTGCGCGCCGTCGTGGTGGTAGCGGGCGCCGCGGCAGGCCATCAGGGCGACGTCGCTGGCGGGCAGCAGCGACGCGGGCAAGCCCAGCGTGCCCAGCCAGCCGGACATCGCCTGCACGCACTGCGCATAGTCGGGCCAGCGCGTGCGCGCGCGGGCCAGCGGCATGGGCTCGACATCGCCGGGTTCGAGCGGCACGTTCGTGGCGATCTCCCGCTGCCAGTCGGCCACGAGGCGGGCCGGGGGCTCGGGCACGTCGAGCAGGGCCGCATGCACGATGCCGCTCACGCTGCGGCTGCGCAGCGTGTCGCCGTGCCAGAAATAGGAGGTCAGCAGGTCGTGCATGCGGGGGCTTTCAAGGCACGGAGGGTACACGCGGCGCGGCGCCGGGCACCGGGGAGCGACGGCCGATGCGGCATACTCCCACCCCCTCCCAACTCGCCAGAATTCCGCTGAATGGACAAGGAAGTCGACCCCTCCGTGCTCGCCGCCATCGATGAGATGCGGCTCTCCGGACCGCGCCTCACGCCGGTCGAAATCGTCGCCAAGATGGGGGTGTTCGACGCACGCGACAAACCGTTCGAGCACGCCTGGCTCGCCACCGGCGACAACGTCATCGCCACCATCTGGGGCGAGTACGTGAGCGTGGCGGCCGGTGGCCGCTGGTTCTACCTGGAATCGCTCGACGCCCAGCGCCGCCCCGGCGGCGGCGTGCGCAGCGCCCAGCAGGCGCAGCGCGCCAAGGACCGCCTGGCCCTGCTCAAGCGCACCTTCGACGCCGGCCAGGGCTTCCGCGCCGTGCTGCAGACCAACCGCGTCGCCATTGCCGAGCTCGAGAGCAACAAGAGCGCCAAGGTGTCGACCCGCGTGCGCGACGACGCCGAATGGCACGTCGCGAGCTGGGAACCCGAGCAGCAGCTCGCCGTGCTGGTGCGCGGTGCGCGCGGCTGGGTGCCGACCGAGGCCGACATCACGGCCGCCAAGGCCCGCGGCGGCGTGCCGGCGGCCGACGACGCCGACGCTGCCCCGGCCGGCCCGACCACGACCGACGCCGTGCAGGCCGCCGCCATGGCCTACGTCATGGGCCACTTCAAGGGCTACGGCTACAACGCGGAAGACGTCACCAGCAAGGCGCTGGGCTACGACATCGAGGTGTCGAACGCCAAGGGCGCGATGCTGCTCAAGGTGGTCGTGAAGGGCACCGCCCCGGCGCTGCCGACCTTCGCGCTCACGCCCGAGGAAAGCATGTGCGCCGTGCGCGAGCCGCTGTGGCGCCTGCTGGTGGTGGCCGACGCGGGCAGCGCGACGGCGGCGCACAAGATCTACAAGCCGACCGAAGTGGACCAGGCGCCGGGCTTCCAGCGCAAGGCCTGACGGGCCTCCCAGGCAACGCCGCGGCCGTACCTGTGCGTCGCGGGCGTTTCCAAATTCTTACAACTGAGCCCCCGGAAACCCGTCGTTTCCAACGGTAAAGTTCCGCCGTCCGGCGCGAACAGTTCGTGCCTTCGCCCCCTCTGTTCGCCCCCTTCATGTCCAACCTCATCGTGCACGGCGGTACGCCCCTTCGCGGCCGCATCATTCCCTCCGCCAACAAGAACGCGGTGCTGCCGGTGCTGTGCGCCACCTTGCTCACCGGCGAACCGCTGCGGCTGCACGGGGTGCCCGACATCACCGACGTGCGCAAGATCCTCGACATCTTCCGCACGCTGGGCAGCGAGGTCCGCATGGACCACGAGAGCGGCACGCTCGAGCTGCACCACCGCGCCACCACCTTCGATGCGGCGCTCCACCGCCTGCCCGAGGAAATGCGCTCGTCGATCATGCTGGTGCCGCCGCTGCTGGCGCGCTTCGGCGTGGCGCGGCTGGAAGACAACGTCAAGGGCTGCACGCTGGGCGTGCGCGAGATCGATCCGCACGTCGAGGTGTTCCAGCGCTTCGGCGGCCAGGTGGAGCGCACCGAGGGCTCGCTGCTGGTGTACGCGCCCGGCCGGCTCACGCCCACCGACCACTGGCTCGACTACGCCTCGGTGACGACCACCGAGAACTTCGTGCTGTGCGCGGCCGCCGCGGACGGCACCTCGACGCTCACCAACGCGGCCTCGGAGCCGCACGTGCAGGAGTTCTGCCGCTTCATGGCCATGATCGGCGTGCGCATCGAGGGCATGGGCACCTCGCGGCTCACGGTGCATGGCGGCGGCGCGCTGGGCGGCGGCGAGTTCCGCTTCGACGAAGACTTCCACGAGATCACCACCTTCCTGGCGCTGGGCGCGATCACCGGCGGCGACGTCGTGGTGCGCAACAGCGCGCCGGGCAACTTTCCGCTCATCGACCGCACCTTTGCCAAGTTCGGCGTGCAGATCGAGCATGCCGACGGCTGGTCGCGCGCCATCCGCAGCGGCCCGCTGAAGGTGCAGACGCCGTTCACCAGCAACGTGCTCACCAAGGTGGAAGCCGCGCCGTGGCCGTACTTCCCGGTCGACCTGCTGCCGATCTTCATTGCGCTGGGCGTGCGCGCGCAGGGCAACGCAATGTTCTGGAACAAGGTGTACGACGGCGCGCTGGGCTGGACCGGCGAGCTGTCCAAGTTCGGCGCGCACGTGTTCTCGTCCGACCCGCACCGGCTCATCACCTTCGGCGGCCACGCGCTCACGCCGGCGGTGGTCGAGAGCCCCTACATCATCCGCGTGGCGATCGCGCTGTTCATGGTGGCCGCCAGCATCGAAGGCAAGTCCGAGATCCGCAACGCGACCCCGATCCGGCGCGCGCACCCGCGCTTCGTGGAAAACCTGCGCAGCCTGGGCGTGCAGGTGGAGTGGACCAGCGAGGAGTGAAGCGGTCGTGATCGTCTCCGTCTCGAACAAGGCCAAGTGGCTGCTGATGCAGCTCGGGCAGCTGGTGCTGATGGTCGGCCTGACTTCGCTGGTGTTCAACTACGCCTACCGCTTCCTGGTCGACCGCACGATCGACACGCCGCTGTTCTATGCGGTGACGCTGCTGCTGGCGCTCGCCGTCATCGTCGCGGTGCGGCGCGACTATCTCTTCGTGTCGCGCTACGAGTTCACGCCTGAGGCCATCGTCGTGCGCACGGCGCTCGGGGCTTCCAAGCGCTTCGGCATGCAGGAGTTCAAGTTCGTGCCCAGCCTGCACAAGACGATCAACCTGCCGGAGCCGAAGGCCTCGCTGTCCTTCGATGTGCAGAATCGCCAGACGGGCCGCCGTGCTCGCAACTACACCTGGACCGGCTTTGCGGTGGAAGACTTCCGCGCGGTGTGCCGCCTGTACGGTTACCAGGACGACACCGATTTCAAGCTGAAGGACTTCGGCAAGGCGCGTTGAGCCGGCGGGCGTTTGCGCCCGCGATGACCCCGCGGGCGCCGCGCTCAACGGCTTGGCCGGACAATGCCGTGCATTCGACACACGGACACAGGAGCGCACCCCGAATGACGACGTTGCAACAGATCCTCGGCACCGAACTTCCATTGATCCAGGCGCCGATGGCCGGCGCGCAGGCCAGCGCGATGGCGATCGCGGTGTGCAACGAAGGCGCGCTGGGGTCGCTGCCGTGCGCGATGCTCGGCCCCGACGCGATGCGCAGCGAACTCGCGGCGATCCGCGCGGGCACCGACAAGCCCTACAACGTCAATTTCTTCGCCCACACCCCGCCCACGCCGGACGAGGCACGCGAGGCCGCCTGGCGTGCCGCGCTGGCGCCGTACTACGCCGAGTTCGGCATCGACCCCGCGGGCATCCCGACCGGCCCCGGGCGCAACCCCTTCAGCGCCGAGGTGGCCGATCTGCTGGCCGAGTTCAAGCCGCCGGTGGTGAGCTTCCATTTCGGGCTGCCGCCCGAGCCGCTGCTGGCCAAGGTGCGCAGCTGGGGCGCGAAGGTGCTGGTTTCGGCCACCACCGTCGACGAAGCGCTGTGGCTCGAGGCGAGGGGCGTCGACGCGGTCATCGCGCAGGGGCTGGAGGCCGGCGGGCACCGCGGCCATTTCCTGTCGCACGACCTGACGAAGCAGCTCGGTACCTTCGCGTTGCTGCCGCAGTTGGTGCACGCGTTGAAGGTGCCGGTGATCGCGGCCGGCGGCATCGCGGATGCCGACGGCGTGGCCGCGGCCATGGCGCTGGGCGCGGCCGGCGTGCAGGTCGGCACGGCCTACCTGCTGACGCCCGAGGCCATGACCAGCGCGCTGCACCGCGCGGCGCTGAAGAGCGAGGCCGCGCGCCACACGGCGCTCACCAACCTGTTCACCGGCCGACCCGCGCGCGGCATCGTCAACCGCGTGATGCGCGAGCTGGGCCCCATCGGCCCGGCGCCGGAATTTCCGCTCGCCACCTCGGGCATCGCGCCGCTGCGCGCCAAGGCCGAGGCGCAGGGCAGCGGCGATTTTTCTCCGCTGTGGTCGGGGCAGAACGCCACCGGCTGCCGCGAGGTGTCCTCGGCCGAGGTCACACGGGTGCTGGCCAAGGGCTTTCGCTGAGCCGCGCCGTCCGTCATTTTTTCGAAACCCTTCCGACCCATGACATCGCTCCATCTGCCCCTGCAGTTCCTGCACCATCCCGCACCCTCGGGCGGCCCTGAACCCTGGCTGCTCGTGCTGATGCACGGCGTGGGCAGCAACGAGCAGGACCTGTTCGGCCTGGCGCGCATGATGCCGCCGCAGTTCCACGTGCTGAGCCTGCGCGCGCCGTACGTGCTGTCGCCCGGCTCCTACGCGTGGTTCGAGTTCCAGGTGCTGGCCGAGGGCGGGCGCCGCATCGATGAAGAACAGGAGCGCGAAAGCCGCTTCCTCATCGGCGAGATGGTCACGTCGGCGTCGCAGCAGCTGGGCATTCCGCCCGAGCGCGTGGTGGTCGGCGGCTTCAGCCAGGGCGGGATCATGTCGCTGTCGCTGCTGCTCACGCAGCCCGAGAAGCTGCGCGCCGCGCTGGTGTGGCACAGCCGGCTGCTGCCCGAGGTGGTGCCGCACATCGCGCCGCCCGAGGCCTTCGCGGGCAAGGCGCTGTGGGTGAGCCACGGCAGCGCCGACAACGTGATTCCGCCGAGCGCCGCGCAGGCCACGCGCGAACTGGCGCGCGGGCTGCCGCTGGCGCTGTCGGGCTCGGACTTTCCCGGCGCGCACGAGATCCGCCCGGCCGAGCTGCAGGGCACGCTGGCGTGGCTGCAGGCGCTCAGCGCGCCAACAGCCGCGCCCTGACCATCGCTTCCATCTCGGCGACCCAGGCATCCCCCGCCGCGTTGTCGGGCTGCACCAGCAGCCGGTAGCGGCGCCCGCCCCAGGCCGCGGTCAGCAGCGCCTGCACGGTGGCGGGCGAGGGCGGTGGCTGCAGGTCGCGGCAGGCGGCGAAGGCCTGCGTCCAGCGCACGAGCAGTTCGTCGTACACGCGCCGGTGGTGCTTGGGCTCGGCCACGCGGTGTTCGAGCATCAGCATCTCGTGGTCGAAGGCGGGCAGCCCGTCGAGGTGCGTGTCGCAGGTGAGGCACACGAGGCGCTGCGTGCGTTCGCGCCAGTCGATGTCCGGTGGCGCAATCACCTCTTGGTCGAGCCGCGCCAGCAGCGCCTCGACGCAGTGGCGCACATAGCCCGAGAGCAGGGCTTCCTTGTCGGGGAAGTAGTCGTAGAAGGTGCCGACGGCGATGCCGGTTTCGAGCGCCACGGCGCGCGTGGTCACGCCTTCCCAGCCCTGTGTGCGCCAAATCCGAACAAAGGCGTCGTAGATGGCCTGCACGGTGAACTTGCCGCGCGCCTGCGTGGGGCGTTTCAGGGGCTTGGAGCGGGGTGCGGCGGGCATGGACCGGGTTTCCGAACCCGCGGCGAAGCGGGCCGTCCTACAGTTTGCGAATGAACAACGCATTCACTTTAACCCGCCTCGAAACGCGCAAGAACGCACTCGGAACCACTCGCATCGTCACTTCGGAAGACGCCGGCAGCCTGCAGCCGGGCGAGGTGCTGATGCAGATCGAGCGCTTCTCGCTCACCACCAACAACATCACCTACGCGGCCTTCGGCGATGCGGTGATGAAGTACTGGCAGTTCTTTCCCACCGGCGACGCCGACTGGGGCCACATGCCGGCTTGGGGCTTTGCCGACGTGGTGGCATCGAACGTCGAAGGCGTGGCGGTGGGCGAGCGTTTCTACGGCTACTTTCCCATTGCCAGCCACCTGCGCATGCAGCCGGTGCGCGTGACGCCGCGCGGCTTCTACGACGGCGCGGCGCACCGCAGCGAACTGGTGTCGGCCTACAACCAGTACATGCGCTGCAGCCACGACGCGGGCTACGTCGCCGCGCTGGAGGACTACCAGATGCTGGTGCGCCCGCTGTTCATCACCTCGTTCATGCTGGCCGACTTTCTCGAAGACAACGCCTTCTTCGGCGCGACGCAGGTCGTGGTGTCGAGCGCATCGAGCAAGACCGCGTTCGGCACGGCCTTCTGCCTCGGCCGCCGCGAAGGCCTGCAGCTGATCGCGGCCACGTCGGAAGGCAACCGCGCCTTCGTCGAGGCGCTGGGTTGCTACGACCGCACGGTGGCCTACGGCGAGATCGCCACGCTGGCGGCCGACGTGCCCACGCTGTATGTCGACTTCGCGGGCCACGACGCGCTGCGCGCCACGGTGCACCACCACTTCGGCGAGTCGCTGGTGTACGACTGCTATGCGGGCTCGGCGCAGAAGACCGAGTTCCTCGGCGACACCAGCGCGCTGCCCGGCCCCACGCCCAAGCTCTACTTCGCGCCCGTGCAGATCCGCAAGCGCAATGCCGACTGGGGCCCGCAGGAGGTCAACCGCCGCTTCAACGACGCGCAGGGCCGCTTCATCGCCGAGCTGAGCCGCCCGGGCAACCGCTGGATGACGCTGGCGCAGGGCCGCGGCTTCGCGCATGCGCAGGCCGTGATCGCCGACCTGCACGCGGGCCGCGTCGATCCGCGCGAGGCGCATGTGGTGCGCATCGGCGGCGCGTGACGGGCTGAGCGACTGAACTTCGGCGCGGGTGGGGCGTCACAGGGGGTTACGAGAACGTGGCGATCGTGCGGGCCGTGCAGGCCATCCTGGTGCACCATTGCCTTTCGTCTCCCCACTGCCATCCCGCAAAAGGAAACCGCCCATGTCCGACGCCGACTCCCCCCGCGACACCCCTGAATTCCGACCCCGCAAGGAAGCGCCGATGGGCACCATCGTCGGCCTGGCGCTGGTCGTGCTGGTGGCGGCCTATTTCGGCTGGCGCTGGTACCAGCAGCAGCAACTGGCGCCGCTGCCGACCGCGCCCGTGGCCGTCGCCCCGAACGACGCGCCCCCCGAGCCGCCCAAGGTTGAAGAGCCGAAGGGCCCGCAGAACCCGGTCGAGGCGCTGGCCCCGCCCGATGCCGCGTTGCCCGCGCTGGCCAGTTCCGATGCGCGTGTGATGAAGGCGCTCACCGAGCTGCTGGGCGGCAAGGCCGTCGCGGCCTACCTGCAGCCCGACGGCGTGGTGCGGCGCTTCGTCGCCACGGTCGACAACCTGCCGCGCGAGCAGGCGCCCGCCAGCAAGTGGCCCGTGCAGCCCGCGCCGCAGCGCTTCATCACCGAGGGGCCGCAGCAGGGCGGCGTGCAGACCATCGCGGCGAACAACGCGGCGCGCTACAACGGCATCGTGATGCTGGCCGGGGCTGTCGATCCGGCCAAGGCGGCGGCGGTGTATGCGCGGCTGTACCCGCTGTTCCAGCAGGCGTACGAAGAGCTGGGCTATCCGGGCCGCTATTTCAACGACCGCTTCATCGCCGTGATCGACCACCTGCTGCAGGCGCCCGAGCCCACGGGGCCGGTGCAGGTGAAGCTGGTCGAGGTGAAGGGCGACATTCCTTCGCAGCGGCCCTGGGTGCGCTACGAGTACGCCGATCCGAAGCTCGAATCGCTCTCGGCCGGCCAGAAGATCCTGGTGCGCATGGGGCCCGAGAACGAGCGCAAGATGAAGGCCAGCCTGCGCGGGCTGCGCGCGCAGATCGCCACCGGCGAGATCGCGAAGAAGAAGCAGCCCTGAGGCGCGATGCACTGACAGCGCCCCGCCTGCACGCCCTGTAGGCGCGGGCCGATTGCATGCGGCGCGAAGGGCCGAGATGATTTGCGCCTACGACTTCGAGGGCAAGCCATGAACCTGATGAGCGTCGATCTTTACCAGAGCACCACCGACCCCGGGAAATTCCTGGCGCTTCCCGCCGGCACCGACCCGACCGAACTCATGGGCCCGATGACCTTCGATCGGGACTACGCGCACATCAAGCGCTACCAGGCGGCCTTCGCGTTCGATCCGTCCGAAACCTACGCGGGCGTGAACGCCGCGAAGATCGCCGCGGACCTGCTCACCGTGAAGTGGGCGATGTACCGCCGCGAAAGCTGAACGGCGGGCGGCCTGCGCCGCCGCGCCTTCGTCAGGCTTCTTCGGTTTCCTGATACTCGCCCACCGGCACGCAGCTGCAGAACAGGTTGCGGTCGCCGTAGACGTTGTCGACGCGGCCGATCGGCGGCCAGTACTTGGCCTGCTTGAGTTCGGCCAGCGGGAACGCGCCGAGTTCGCGCGAGTACGGGTGGCTCCACTCCGTGCCGAGCAGGCTGGCGGCGGTGTGCGGCGCATGCTTGAGCGGGTTGTCGTCCTTCGACCAGACGCCTTCCTCCACACGGCGGATCTCGCCGCGGATGGCGATCATCGCGTCGACGAAGCGGTCGAGCTCGGCCAGCGGTTCGCTTTCGGTCGGTTCGACCATCAGCGTGCCGGGCACGGGGAAGCTCAGCGTGGGCGCGTGGAAGCCGTAGTCGATGAGGCGCTTGGCCACGTCTTCGGCGGTGACGCCGCTGGTGTCCTTGAGCGGGCGCAGGTCCAGGATGCACTCGTGCGCGACGTGGCCGTTGGGGCTCGCGTACAGCGTGGGGTAGTGGTCCTTCAGGCGGGCGCTGATGTAGTTGGCGCTGAGGATGGCCGTCTCGGTCGCGGCCTGCAGGCCCTTGGCGCCCATCATGCGGCAGTACATCCAGCTGATCGGCAGCACGGCCGCATTGCCCAGCGGCGCGGCCGACACGGCGCCCACGCCGTTCGAGGGCACGCCGGCCGTGGCGTGGCCCGGCAGGTAGGGCACGAGGTCTTCGACCACGCAGACCGGGCCGACGCCCGGGCCGCCACCGCCGTGCGGAATGCAGAAGGTCTTGTGCAGGTTCAGGTGGCTCACGTCGCCGCCGAACTCGCCCGGCGCGGCCACGCCGACCAGCGCGTTCATGTTGGCGCCGTCGACGTACACGCGGCCGCCATGTTCATGCACGAGCTCGCACAGTTCCTTCACGCGCGTTTCGAACACGCCGTGCGTGCTGGGGTAGGTGATCATCACGGCGGCCAGGTGGGCGCTGTGCTTCTCGCAGGCGCGCTTGAGGTCGTCCATGTCGACGTTGCCCTGTGCGTCGCAGGCCGTCACCACCACCTGCAGGCCCACCATCTGGGCGCTGGCCGGGTTGGTGCCGTGGGCCGACGAGGGAATCAGGCAGATGTTGCGGTGGCCCTGGCCCTTGGCTTCATGGAAGGACTTGATGGCCAACAGGCCCGCGTACTCGCCCTGCGAGCCCGCGTTGGGCTGCAGGCTGATGCCCGCATAGCCGGTGGCCTCGCACAGCCAGGCGCGCAGCTGCGCGTCGAGCTGGGCGTAGCCCTGCAGCTGGTCGGCGGGCGCGAAGGGGTGGATGTTGGCGAACTCGGGCCAGGTGATGGGGATCATCTCGCTGGTCGCGTTGAGCTTCATGGTGCAGCTGCCCAGCGGGATCATGCTGCGGTCGAGCGCGAGGTCCTTGTCCGACAGGCTGCGGATGTAGCGCAGCATCGCCGTTTCGCTCTTGTGGGTGTTGAACACCGGGTGCGTGAGGAAGGCGCTGGTGCGGCGCAGGTCTTCGGGAATCAGCGGCGTGGTGTTGGCGGCCAGCTCGTCGAAGCGCGGCATCGCGGTGCCGGCGGGCACGAACAGGGCCCACAGGGTTTCGATGTCGGCGCGCGTCGTGGTTTCATCGAGCGAGATGCCCAGGTGCTGCTGCAGGCGCTGGCGCAGGTTGACGCCGCCGGCCTGTGCGCGCTCGATGATCGCGGCCGTGTCGTCGCCGGTGCGGATCGTCAGCGAATCGAAGGCGGTGGTGTTCACCGGCTCGCGGCCCATCTGCGACAGGCCCTTGGCGAGGATGGCGGTGAGCACGGCCACGCGCTGTGCGATGCGCGTCAGGCCGTCGGGGCCGTGGTACACGGCGTACATGCTGGCGACCACGGCCGGCAGCACCTGCGCGGTGCAGATGTTCGAGGTGGCCTTCTCGCGGCGGATGTGCTGCTCGCGCGTCTGCAGCGCAAGGCGGTAGGCGGGCTGGCCGTGCGTATCGACGCTCACGCCGACGAGGCGGCCGGGCAGCGAGCGCTTGAACGAATCGCGGCAGGCCAGGTAGGCGGCGTGCGGGCCGCCGTTGCACAGCGGCATGCCGAAGCGCTGCGTGGTGCCGCAGACGATGTCGGCGTCGAACTCGCCGGGGGCGACCAGCAGCGTCAGCGCCAGCAGGTCGGCCGCGACGATGAAGGCGGCGTCGCACTGGTGCGCGTGGCCCGCGAGCGGGCGCAGATCGTGCACGTGGCCGGTGGTGGCGGGGTACTGCGCGAGCACGCCGAAGAACTCGCCGCTCACCATCAGGTGCGGCAGTGTTTCCGACACGGTGCTCACCTTCACCTCGATGCCCAGCGGCGCGGCGCGCGTCTTGATGACTTCGATGGTCTGCGGGTGGCAGTCGCCCGACACGAGGAAGACGTTGCTCTTGCTCTTCACGCTGCGCTTGGCGAGCGTCATGGCCTCGGCGGCGGCCGTGGCCTCGTCGAGCATCGAGGCGTTGGCGATGGCCATGCCCGTGAGGTCGCACACCATCGTCTGGAAGTTGAGCAGGGCTTCCATGCGGCCCTGCGAGATCTCGGCCTGGTAGGGCGTGTAGGCGGTGTACCAGGCGGGGTTCTCCAGGATGTTGCGCAGGATCACGCCCGGCGTGTGGGTGCCGTAGTAGCCCTGGCCGATGAAGCTCTTGAACACCTTGTTCTTCGACGCCAGCGTCTTCAGCTCGGCCAGCGCGTCGGCCTCGGTGACCGGCGCGGGCAGGCGCATCGGCCGGGCGCGGCGGATGGCCGCGGGCACGATGCCGTCGATGAGCTCCGCGCGCGTTTCGGAACCGATCACCGGCAGCATGCGCGCCTCGTCCGCCGCATCGATGCCGATGTGGCGGGCGAGGAATTCTTCGGCGTTCTCTAGTTCTTGCAAAGAGGGAAGGGCGGGAATCGGCATGGCGGTGAAGGCTCGGGGGAGAAGGAACGAAGGTGCGAGGAAGCTGCTGTTCAGCGGATCAGGATTCGGCGGCGAACTTGTCGTAGCTGGCGGCGTCGAGCAGGGCGTCGAGCTGCGCGGGCTCGCTCAGCTTGACCTTGAAGAACCAGCCGGCGGCCAGCGGGTCGCTGTTGGCCAGCGACGGGTCGGCGCGCAGCGCTTCGTTGACTTCGGTGATCTCGCCCGACACGGGCATGAACACATCGGCGGCGGCCTTCACCGACTCGACCACACCGGCGACCTCGCCTTGCGCGAAGGTCTTGCCCACTTCAGGCAGGTCGACGAACACCACGTCGCCCAGCGCGTCCTGCGCATGCACGGTGATGCCGACGGTGGCGGCGCCGCCTTCGGCCGCCACCCATTCGTGGTCCTTGGTGTATTTGATGCTCATGAAAAAACTCCTCGTGGAAAAAATGGAATCGGGGTGCAGAGCCTAGCCGGGTCTGCGGTGTTCAGTGTCGGTCAGCCGCGGTAGTAGCGCGTCGGCACGAAAGGCATCGTCGAGACCTCCATCGGCACCGGCTTGCCGCGCACGATGGCCTGCACGCGCGTGCCGGGCTCGGCGAAGGCGGCGGCCACGTAGCCCATGGCCACGCAGCGGTCGGCCGTGGGGCCGAGCAGGCCGCTGGTGACGGCGCCGATGTCGTGGCCTTCGAGCGACTGCAGCAGCGTGCCGTCGCGCACCGGAATGCGTTCGAGTGCCACGAGGCCGACGCGCTTGCGCGTGAGCGTCTTGTGGTCGGTGTGGCCGGCCGCGCCCGAGGCGACGGCGGCGAGCTGGGCCAGCACCTTGGCCGCGCCCGGAAAACCGCCTTCGCGCGCACCGCCCGCGCGGCGCACCTTCTGGATCGCCCAGTTGAGCGAGGCTTCGACCGGGGTGGTGGTGGTGTCGATGTCGTTGCCGTACAGGCACAGGCCGGCTTCGAGCCGCAGCGAGTTGCGCGCGCCCAGGCCGACGGGCTTCACCTCGGGCTGCGCGAGCAGCAGGCGGGCGAGGGCGTCGGCGTCTTTTGCGGCCACCGAGATCTCGAAGCCGTCTTCGCCGGTGTAGCCGCTGCGGGTGACGAAGGCGGCGATGCCGCCGATCTGCACCGCGCCGCCGGTCATGAACACGAAGCGCTCGATGCCGGGCGACAGGCGTGCCAGCGTGGCGGCGGCCTGAGGGCCTTGCAGTGCGAGCAGGGCGTGGTCGGGCAGGGGCTGCACCTGGCAGCGTGCGCCGATCCTGGCCTGGATGTGGGCGATGTCGGCCACCTTGCAGGCGCCGTTCACGATCACGAAGAGCGAGCCATTGCCTTCGTTGAAGAACATCAGGTCGTCGAGGATGCCGCCCTCGTCGTTCAGCAGCAGGCCGTAGCGCTGCTTGCCGGCGGGCAGGTCGATCACGTCGACGGGCATCAGGGTTTCGAACGCGGCGGCGGCATCGGGGCCGACCAGGCGCAGCTGGCCCATGTGCGAGATGTCGAACAGGCCGGCCGCATCGCGTGTGTGCTTGTGCTCGGCCATGAGGCCGGCGGGGTACTGCACGGGCATGGAATAGCCGGCGAAGGGCACCATGCGGGCGCCGAGCTCCACGTGGAGGTCGTACAGCGGGGTCTTGAGAAGTTGAGTATCCGAAGAAGCGGAAGAAGCGGCCACGGGGCACTCCAAAGGGGCAGTCGAAATCCATGGCTGCAACGCCACGGGCCACCCCTGCTGTCCGCTTTACCTGAGAGATTCGCCCCACGATCGGGGTTTGCTCCTTCGGTGGGCCGCGTGCAATGCCACGGCCTCTCTCCAGCAAGGAAACGCCGGTGGTTGCCGGCGTCTTGTCAGTCCTTTTGCCTGAGCGTTCGGGGAACCCCTGCGCCTTCGGCGGCCCCGTCGCGCGGGGCTCTCTCCTGACCCGGCGAGTGTAGTGGATCGCGGGGCCGGGGCTGGCGGCTCAGTGCACGGTTTCTGCCGGCGGCAGCAGCTTGTCGATGCGCTCGCGCAGCGAGTCGGCGCGCTCGGGGCCGGCGGCTTTCTCGATCTCGGAGAGCATCAGCGCGGCGATGGTCAGCATGGCCTCGCGGTCGCGGGCCTCGCGCAGGGCGTCGCGCATCTGGTTGGCGAAGCGCGGGTCGCGGCGCACGAACATGCGCTCGCAGATGTCGAACAGGAACATGCGCGTGGTGGCCAGCGAGCGCTTGCCGTCGAAGCTGTCGGCCGAGGTGGCGACCTGGATCGGCTCGGCGGCGGGGACGGGCGTGGGGGCCGGTGCAGGAGGCGGCGCGACCGGGCGCGCGACCTGCAGGTAGCCGCGCTGCATCAGCCCCTGGATCGCCTGCTCGGCCTCGACGCGGCTGGGGAACAGCGGGCTGAAGTCGGTCAGCGAGCGCCGGCCGTCGGCCATGAGCAGCAGGGCGCGCTCACGCTGGCTGAGCGTGCGCTGCCCGGCCTGGAGTTCGTCGCGTGCCTTCTCGGTCTTGGTGGGGAACATGGCGGCCACAGCTTTCGGAGGTCGAAGGCTGCAGCATCGTTGCAAGTGGTGACATCTTCGTGAACCATTTGCCTTACAGGGACAAGGCGGCGCGCGTCAGTTGCCCGCGCTCTCCTTGCGGATCAGCCAGCGCGGGCCCACGCGCTGCAGCTCGAGCGTCTTGCGGTCGGTCTCGGTGAGCGCGTCGGCGCTGTAAATCTGCCGGAACTGCGCGCTGGCCGAGGTGCCCTGGATGCTGATCACCAGCCCCTCGATGCCCACGCTGATGCGCGACTTGCCCGTGATGCGGGCGCGCCGGTCGGCCTCCCAGCGCTCGCGGGTCTGGCCGCGCGCGGGGGTGAAGTCGCTCGCGTAGGCGGCGAGGTAGCGCTCGACGTCGCGCGCGGACCAGGCGGCGGCCCAGGCGCGCACGGCGGTTTCCACTTCGGCGAGGTGGGTGACGGGATTGGTGGGATTGGCGGGGGCGGCTGCTGGTGCAACGGCTGCAACGGGCGCAACGGGTGCGGTGGCCGGCGTGGCCGCGATACCGGCGGTGGCCAGCAAGCCGGCAGCGACAAGGCTGCTGCCCTGGGCGACGATTCGGTGCATGGCGTCCTTCTCTTTCCTTCTTCTTGTCTGTCAGGCTCGACGTCGAAGCTTGCGTCGATTCTGGCAGTGAAAGAGAGCGCGTGCGGCGTTGAATCGCCCACGGATTTCGGTGGTCCGTGGTTCAGGGCGCGTGCACAGGACACCGGGTGCTTCCCTCCGCGAATATCCCCCGCCTTCGGCTCCTCCTTGATTTCGCTGCGGGAAGCACCCAGTGCCCTGTGCACCGGGTGCGCGGGGCAGAGCTCAGGCCGCGGCAGCCTCGCCCGCCATCACCTGCACCGTCCGGTTGCGCAGCCGCAAGGCCAGCACGGTCGCGACGCACAGCACGCACAACACCACCGTGAGCGTCACGCCGAGCCCGCGTGCATCCGACAGCAGGCCGAACAGCGGCGACACCAGCCCGCCGACCGAGAGCGCGAGGCCGAGCGTGATGCCGCTGGCGGTGGCCGGGTTGCGCGGCAGGTAGTCCTGCGCGAGCGTCACCTGCGCGGCGAAGGGCAGGAACATGCTCATGCCGAGCCACGCGGTGCAGGCCAGCGCCGCGCCGGGCGTGGCGGCGAGCACGAGGCCCGCCATGGCCGGCAGCGCGAGCAGGTAGCCGCAGCGGATCGTGCCCATGCGCCCGATACGGTCGCCGAGCCAGCCGCCGGCCAGCGTGCCCACGGCCCCTGCGGCGGTGAAGGCGGTGAGCGCCGCGGCGCCCTGGAAGGTGCTGCCGTGCAGGTCGCGCGTGATGCGCAGCGAAAGCATCGACAGCACCGTGACGTACGGGATCGACCAGCCCACGATGGTCGCCACCAGCAGGCTGAAGGCGCGCCAGTCGTTGTGCGGCTTCAGCACCTGGGCGCGGGCCTGCGCGGCGCGCGCCGCCGTGGCCGCGTGCTGGGCGGCCGCGCTGCGCCGTGCATTCGCCGCGACCCACACCACGCCCATCGCCACCGCGGGAATGCCCAGCAGGTAACTGCGCGACAGGCTGCCGCCGCCGACCACCGTGGCCGCCAGCACGGGTGCGAACGAGGCGCCGATGGTGCCGCCCACCGAGAACACGCTCATCGCCTTCTGCGAGGCGCCGCCGGCCGCGCGCGCGGCCACGGTGGCGGGCGGGTGGTAGGCCGCAATGCCCAGCCCGCACAGCGCGACCGCGATCCAGGTCAGCAGGTAGCTCTGGCTCAGGCCCGCCAGCACCACCCCCAGCGCCGCCACCAGGAAGCCCACGGGCACCAGCCAGGCGCGCGGGTGGCGGTCGGCGTACAGGCCGAACAGCGGCTGTACCACGCTCGACAGCCCGGTGGCCGCCAGCATCAGGCCGCTCACGGCCGTGTAGCTGTAGCCGCGCTCCAGCACCATGAAGGGCAGCAGCGCGGGCACGAGGCCCTGGTAGAGGTCGTTGACGGCATGGGTGCCGGTGAGCAGCCCGAGTCGGCGCGTGTTCATGCGATGGCTTCTTTCCTGGATGTCCGGTTGGAGAAAAAGAGGGAGAAAAGCCATCGTAGGAAGCCAGGGGAAGATGTTCTCGCTACGAATGTGCAAACATCATCGTGAAATGGACAAACTGAATCTGCGCCCCGACGAGGGCGAATCAACCCCGCGCGCCGTGGCCGTGCTGGCCACCGATCCGGCGGGCGACGCTTTCATTCCGCCGCATGCGCACCGGCGCGGGCAGCTCATCCATGCGATCTCGGGCGTGATGATGGTCGGCGCGGCGGCCGGCAGCTGGGTGGTGCCGCCGGGGCGCGGCGTCTGGGTGCCGCCGGGCATGACGCACCAGATCCGCATGGCGGGCGAGGTGAAGATGCGTACTGTCTTCGTTGAGCCCGGCACGCGCGCCGACCTGGGCGCCGAGTGCCGCGTGATCCACGTGGGGGCGCTGTTGCGCGCGCTGATCGTGGCGGCCGTGTCGCTGCCGCTGGACTACCCGCCGGGCGGGCGCGACGAGCGCGTGATGGAGCTGATCCTCGACGAGATCGAGGCCGCGCCCGCACTGTCGCTGCATGTGCCGATGCCGCGCCACGCGCGCCTGGCCGCGCTGTGCGAGGCGCTGATCCGCGACCCCGCGCAGCCCGCCACGCTCGACGGCTGGGCCGTGCGGCTCCACATGAACGCGCGCACGCTGGCGCGGTTGTTCGAACGCGAGACCGGCATGACTTTCGGTGCATGGTGCCGCCAGGCGCGGCTGCTGCTGAGCCTGCCGCGGCTGGCCGCGGGCGCGTCGATCCTGGAGGTGGCGCTGGCGCACGGCTACGAGAGCCCGAGCGCCTTCACCGCGATGTTCCGCCGCACGCTCGGCGTGCCGCCGAGCCAGTACCTGCACCCGCCGGCGTGAGGCGAGTGCGGGCCTGGGCGGGAGCGGCCTGCGCCGCTACTTGAATCCGAGCGCGCGCGGCAGCCAGGTGCTGAGCATCGGCACGAAGGTCAGCAGCATCAGCACCGCGCCGTGCGCCCACAGGAAGGGCACCAGCTCCTTCACCAGCGCCGACATCGGCACCTTCGACACGTTGCAGGTCACGAACAGCAGCCCACCCACCGGCGGCGTGATCATGCCCAGCGTGAGGTTGAAGATCACGATCATCGCGAAGTGCACCGGGTCGACGCCCAGCTTGATTGCCACCGGCGCCAGGATCGGCGCCAGCACCATCACGCCCGGCAGCGGCTCGATGAAGATGCCGAACAAGAGCAGGAACACGTTGACGATGATCAGGAACATCCACGGCGAGAGGTTCATGCTGATGAGCCATTCGGCCATCTGCTGCGGAATGCCCTCGATGGTCAGCACCCAGGCGAACGAGGCCGACAGCCCGATGATGATCAGCACCGACGCCGACAGCAGGGCCGAGCGCGACAGGATGTCGGGCAGCATCTTCCACTCGAGCGTGCGGTAGATGAACTTGCCGCACACCAGCGCGTAGAACACCGCCACCACCGACGCTTCGGTGGGCGTGAACCAGCCGGCGCGCATGCCGCCCAGGATCACCACCGGCAGCAGGATGGCGGGAATCGCCTTCCACGTCGTGATGAGAATTTCGCGCAGCGGCGGCGTCTGGCCGTCGCCCTTGTAGTTGCGCTTCTTCGAGACGTAGAAGTTCACCACGCACATCGCCACCGCGATCAGGATGCCCGGCACGATGCCGGCCACGAACAGCTGGCCGACCGACACGGTCTCGTCCTGCAGCGCGTAGATGATCATGATGATCGAGGGCGGAATGATCGGCCCCACGATGGCCGTGGAGGCCGTCAGCGCCGCAGCATACGAGCGGTCGTAGCCGGCCTTGTCCATCATCTTGATGAGCATCGAGCCGGGGCCGGCCGCGTCGGCCAGCGCCGAGCCCGAGATGCCCGAGAAGAAGGTCAGCGACACCACGTTGGTGTAGCCCAGCCCGCCGCGCCGGTGGCCGACGAACTGGCCCGCGAAGCGCAGCAGCACCTCGGTGAGCGAGCCGCCGCTCATGAGCTCGGCGGCCAGGATGAAGAAGGGCACGGCCATCAGCGGAAAGCTGTCGATGCCGGTGAAGGTTTCCTTCAGCAGCACCATCAGCGGGTAGCTTTCCGCGAGGATCAGGGTGGCGGCCGTGGCCAGGCCGAGCGCGAAGGCCACGGGCACGCCGATGGCCAGGAACACGCAGGCGGAGACGATCAGGACAATGCTGGCATCCATGGTCTTCTCCTTACAGCGAGGCCGACGCGTTGGCGTCGAAATGCGCGTCGGACGCGAACTCGCGGTTCAGCACATAGCCGCGCACCACCAGCAGCCAGTGCACGATCAGCAACACGCCGCCGATCAGCATCGCGCTGTAGATGTAGGCGAACGGAATCTGCGTCACGGCGGTGAGCTGGAACATCGTGCGTTCCATGTAGAGCCAGCCGTACCAGACCATGAAGCCGAAGAAGGCGAACAGCAGCCCGGCCACCACGATGCGCACCGCCACGGCCGCGGGCCGGGGCAGGGCGTCCTGCAGGTTCTCGACGGCGATGTGGCCGCCGTAGCGCAGCACGGGCCCGGCGCCCAGGAAGGTGAGCCAGATCATCATGTGGCGCGACACCTCTTCGGCCCATTCGATCGACTGGTTCGTGGTGTAGCGCAGCACGACGTTGGTGAAGATGATGACGGACATGGCCGCCAGCAGAAGGATCAGCGCCCACCGGTTGGCGGCGAGAAAGTAGCGCTCGAAAGCTTGCACGTTGTGGTTCTCTGTGGTGTCGGAAATGCGAAGCGCCCGGCACACTGAGGCGGGCCGGGCGCGGTCGGGGCGGAGCAGTCTTACTTGACGTCCGTGATCTTCTTGATGTTGTCGGCGCCGAATTCCTTGGCGTAGCCCACATAGGCCGGCTTCAGGGCTTCGCGGAAGGCCGCGCCGTCGACGGTGCGCGTGACCTTCATGCCGTCTTTCTCAAGCTGGGCGATGCCGTTGTTCTCGTCGTCGTTGACCTTCTTGCGCTGCGCGATCGACGCCTTCTTCGCCGCTTCGGTGAACACCTTCTTGTCGGCGTCCGACAGCTTGTTCCACACCTTGGGCGACAGCAGCAGCAGCGCCGGCGAGTAGACGTGGCCGGTGAGCGACAGGTGCTTTTGCACCTGCGAGAACTTCGAGGACAGGATCACCGGAATCGGGTTTTCCTGGCCGTCGACCGTGCCTTGCTGCAGCGCGCCGAACAGTTCCGGGAAGGCCATCGGCGTGGGCAGGATGCCGAAGGTGCGGTAGCCGTCCATGTGCACCTTGTTTTCCATGGTGCGCATCTTCAGGCCGGCCGCGTCGGTGGGCTTGACGATGTCGCGCTTGCTGTTCGTCATGTGGCGGAAGCCGTTTTCGGTCCAGGCCAGCGCGATGATGCCCTTGCTCGGGAATTTGGTCAGGATGTCCTGGCCGATGGGGCCGTCCATGACCTTGCGGGCGTGGTCGTAGTCGCGGAACAGGAAGGGGATGTCGACGATCTTGACCTCGGGCACGAAGTTGCCCACGGGGCCGGTCGAGGTGTTCAGCAGGTCTTGCGTACCGAGCTGGATCGCTTCGATCTGCTCGCGCTCGCCGCCCAGCGCCGAGTTGGCGAAGTGCTGGCACTTGAAGCGGTTCTGGGTGTTCTTCTCGACCTCTTCGCAGAACACGGTGGAGCCCACGCCGTAATGCGATTCCTTGGACGTCGCATAGCCGATCTTGAGAACGGTGGGTTGCTGCGCGAGGGCGGCGGTGCCCAGGGCGAGCGAAAGGCAGGCGGCGGCGATGTGGCCGAATTTCATGGTGTCTCCGGGGAGTTGGGGGTCGAAAGCGCGTCAGGCGCAGGTCAGGAAATGACTATGCACCAATAACCAGTTTGACCGCGTCGGGACTTTCACGGACGTAGGCGCGGATCACTGCGTCGAAGCTCTCGTCGGCCGTGAGCCCGAGGGCCCGTGCGCGCGGCGTGTCGAAGCGCCCGGGCCAGGTTTTCACGATGCGGCGGATGGCGGCGTCGGGTGTGCGGTCGAGCAGGTCGGTGGCGGCGCGGCCGGCCACGCGTTCGAGCGCGGCGGCCATTTCGCCCACGGTGGTGGCCAGCGAGGGCAGGTTGAGCGCGGTGCGCGGGCCCCAGTCGGCGTCGCTGGCTTCGGCGGCGCGCACGATGCCTTCGATGGTCCGAGCCGGCGAGGCGATGGCCACGGGCGTCTCGTCAGGCACCGGGCAGGCCGCGCGCAGTCCGGCGAGCGGCTCGCGGATCATGCCGCTGAAGAACCCCGAGGCCGCGCCGTTGGGCAGGCCGGGGCGCACGCTCACCGTCATGAGGCGCACGCTGCGCCCTTGCACGAAGCCCTTGCGCGTGTAGTCGGCCACCAGCTGCTCGCCGATGAATTTCTGGATGCCGTAGCTGGTCTGCGGCGTGGGCAGCGTGTGGTCGTCGATGAGCGCGGGCAGCGGCTGCTCGGGCGAATCGCCGAACACGGCGAGCGAGCTGGAGAACACCAACACCGGGCGCGTGCCGAGCGCGCGCAGCTTCTCGAGCAGGCCGTGCGTGGCGGCGAAGTTGCTGCGCATGCCCAGGTCGAAGTCGGCCTCGCATTCGCCGCTGACGGCGGCCGCCAGGTGGAACACCGCGTCGGCCTCGCGCCAGAAGGTGGCGTCGTCGTCGGCCAGTTGGGCGTTGAGGTCGCCGGTGGCGGCCGCGATGCGCGGGTTGGCCGCGAGGTCGGGCGGCGGCGGGGCGCGGTCGACCAGCGTGATGCGGGCGATGTCGCGGGCGGGCGCGCCGGCGAGCGAGAGCTGGCCCAGGGCCAGGAGGGTGCGCGCCAGGCGCGCGCCGAGAAAGCCGGCGCCGCCGGTGATGACGATGTGCATGGGGTCTTGTCTCCTTGTGTCCTTGTGTCGCGAGGATAGCGTCGGCGGTATCGCACAATTTGCGCATGCCCATGTTGCCTCCCGATCTCCTTGCCACCCTGCGACTGCCTGTGCTGCAGGACGCCGACCTCGACACCCAGGCTTCCTTCTTCAAGCGGCCGGAGGTCCGTGCGCTCTACTTCGAGGTGGTGGAGGGCTCGGCGAAGGACGAGGTGCTGCGGGCTGCCATCGCGCGGCTCGGCGAGCTGCATCCGCACCGGGCCGCGTTGCTGGCGGTGTTCTGCGGTGCGCTGGTCGAGAACGGCGCCGATCCGCAGCTCATGTTCGACGCCGTGCGCCAGCTGGCCGGGCGCCTGCTGGCGTCGCTGGCGCCTTACTGCGCGGCGCAGCCGTACGAACCCGACGAGGAGGGCGACGAACCGCAGGACGAGGCAGAACTCGCCGCCTGGCAGGCCGCCGAAGCGGCGCTCGCGGCACTGTCGCCGCAGGCGCGTTTCGAGGTCGATGCGCTGCAGCGCGCGGTCGACCTGCTGGTGCTGCCGCTCATGACCATGGTGGTGCGCGACGTGCGCAACCACCAGTCGCTGGTGGCGGACGCAGACCTGCTCGCGCACATCGAGGCGATGTACGCCAACGACTCGCTGCCCTTCGAGGCCTTGCACTTCCTGCGCGCCGCGGCCCAGCTGTCGTACGAGGACGAGCTGGTGGTTTTGCTGCCGGCGTCGCGCGCGGGCATGGTCGTTCGCGCCCAGGGCCTCAACAACAACTTCCACGCCTTCTCGCTGCTGCAGGACCTGATGGAAACGCACGCCCAGACGCTGGGCATCCGGCAGCCGCCGCGCACGCGTCGCGACGCGGACAGCGATGCCGCCGCCTTCCTCTGGCTGCAGGCAACGGCCTTCGCCCAGGGCGAGTTGGTGGACCGCATGGCGTGGTCCTGGGGGGAGGGTACGCTGCGCGAGAACGCGCGCCGGCAGGGGCGGCTGGTGCTCGTCGCGCTGGAGACGGACGACAAGCCCGCGCGCGGCTGGACCGGGTTCACCCACGTGCTGCACGCCGAGCAGAACCCGCAGGTGTCGCTGGTGCACTTCCTCACGCCCGACGAAGTCGCCGCGTACCTCGCCTGAAGCGCCATGAAAAAAGCCCTCCGAAGAGGGCTTTTCGAGGCGTCTTGAGGACGGGGCGTCTTACATGCCCACGTAGTTCGGACCGCCGCCGCCTTCGGGCGTGACCCAGACGATGTTCTGCGTCGGGTCCTTGATGTCGCAGGTCTTGCAGTGCACGCAGTTCTGCGCGTTGATCTGCAGGCGCTCCTTGCCGGCGCTGGCTTCGTCGGGCACGAACTCGTACACGCCGGCCGGGCAGTAGCGGCTTTCGGGGCCGGCGAACTTGGCGAGGTTGACGTTGACCGGCACCGACGCGTCCTTCAGCGTCAGGTGGGCGGGTTGCTGCTCTTCATGGTTCGTGTTGCTGATGAACACGCTGGAGAGGCGGTCGAAGGTGAGCTTGCCGTCGGGCTTCGGATAGACGATGGGCTTGCACTCGGCGGCCGGCTTCAGGTACTGGTGGTCGGGCTTGTTGCGGCGCAGGGTCCATGGGATGTGGCCCTTGAGCAGCCACTGCTCGACGCCGTTCATGACCGTGGCGATGCCCAGGCCCTTCTTGAACCAGGCCTTGAAGTTGCGCGCCTTGTTCAGCTCGGTGTAGAGCCAGCTCTTCTCGAACGCGGCCGGGTAGGCCGTGAGTTCGTCGTGCTGGCGGCCGGCCATGACGGCGTCGAAGGCGGCCTCGGCGCACAGCATGCCGGTCTTGATGGCGGCGTGGCTGCCCTTGATGCGGCTCACGTTCAGGTAGCCGGCCTCGCAGCCGACCAGCGCGCCGCCCGGGAACACCGTCTTGGGCAGCGACATCAGGCCTCCGGCCGTGATGGCGCGCGCGCCGTAGCCGATGCGCTTGGCGGGCTTGATGCCCTTGGCTTCGTCGCCCTCGAGGTACCAGCGGATGTTGGGGTGCAGCTTCCAGCGCTGCATTTCCTCGAACGGGCTCAGGTACGGGTTGCTGTAGTCCAGGCCCGTGATGAAGCCCATCGTGACCTTGTTGTCCTCCATGTGATAGAGGAACGCGCCGCCGTAGGTGTTGTTGTCCATCGGCCAGCCGGCCGTGTGCAGCACGAAGCCGGGCTGGTGGCGCTTGGGATCGATTTCCCAGACTTCCTTGACGCCCAGGCCGTAGGTCTGCGGGTCGCGGCCTTCGTCGAGCTTGAACCTGGCGATGAGCTGGCGGCCCAGGTGGCCGCGCGCGCCTTCGGCGAACACCGTGTACTTGCCCAGCAGCTCCATGCCGAGCTGGAAGTTCTCGGTGGGTTCGCCGTCCTTGCCGACGCCCATGTTGCCGGTGGCCACGCCGCGCACCGAGCCGTTCTCGTTGTAGAGCACTTCGGCGGCCGGGAAGCCGGGGAAGATTTCCACGCCCAGGTTCTCGGCCTGCTGCGCCAGCCACTTGGTGAAGGCACCCAGGCTGATGATGTAGTTGCCGTGGTTCTGGAAGCAGGCCGGCAGGAAGGCGTTGGGCGTGCGCAGGCCCGACTTTTCGCTCAGGAACACCATGGCGTCGTCGGTCACGGGCTGGTTCAGCGGGGCGCCGAGTTCCTCCCAGTCGGGCAGCAGCTCGTTGAGCGCGCGCGGGTCCATGATGGCACCCGACAGGATGTGCGCGCCGGGCTCGGAACCCTTCTCGAGCACCACGACGGAGATTTCCTTCTCCTGCTGGGCGGCGAGCTGCTTGAGGCGGATCGCGGTCGAGAGGCCGGCGGGGCCGCCGCCGACCACGACCACGTCGTATTCCATGGCTTCGCGAGGGCCGAACTGGGCGAGGATTTCGTCGTGCGTCATGTGGGTTGGGTCGATAATGATTTTTAGAGGCGCGGGGGCGTCCCGGTTCGCCGGGCATTTTATGCGGCGTCCGGCGGTGGCCTTGTCGCCCGCAGGCGAGGCACCCTGCGTCACCTGCGCGACTCCACAGGATTCAGCTCATGGCTTACAGCATCGATCTCTCCGGCCGCGTGGCTTTCGTCACCGGCGCCTCCAGCGGACTGGGTGCCCAGTTTGCCAAGACACTGGCCCGTGCCGGCGCCGCCGTGGTGCTGGCCAGCCGCCGCGTCGAGAAGCTCAAGGAGCTGCGCGCGCGCATCGAGGGCGAGGGCCATGACGCCCACGTGGTCGAGCTCGACGTGACCGACATTGGCAGCATCAAGGCCGCCGTCGCGCGCGCCGAGACCGAGGTCGGGCCCATCGACATCCTGGTCAACAACTCGGGCGTGAGCGCCACGCAGCGCCTGCAGGACGTCACGCCCGAGGACTACGACTACATCTTCGACACCAACGTGAAGGGCTCCTTCTTCGTCGCGCAGGAGGTCGGCAAGCGCATGCTGGCGCGCGCCCAGGGCAAGGCGCCGGGCACCTACATCGGCGGACGCATCATCAACATCGCGTCGTCAGCGGCGCTGAAGGTCATGCCGCAGATCGGCACCTACTGCATGAGCAAGGCCACCGTGGTGCAGATGACCAAGGCCATGGCGCTCGAATGGGGCCGCTTCGGCATCAACGTGAATGCGCTGTGCCCGGGCTACATCACGACCGAGCTCAACGAGGAGCACTGGAGCACCGAGGGCGGCGCCAAGCTGGTCAACATGCTGCCGCGCAAGCGCGTGGGCAAGCCCGAAGACCTCGACGGCCTGATCGTGCTGCTGGCCAGCGGCGAGAGCCATTTCGTGAACGGCGCGGTCATCGCCGCCGACGACGGGTTCGCGATCTGAGCCCCCGGGCCTGGATCGGCATTGCCGCCGGCCTGGGCGCAGGCGCGCTCTGGGGCCTGGTGTTCGTGGCGCCGCGCATGGTCGGCCACTTCGGCATGGTCGACATCACAGCGGCGCGCTTCGCAGTGTTCGGCGCGGTGTCGGCGCTGGCGGTGTTCGCACGGCCCGCGGCCGTGCGCTGGCCCACGGGCCGGCAGGCGCTGGCGGCGCTCGGCCTCAGCGTGCTGGGCTTCAGCGGCTACTACCTGCTGCTGGCCTTCGGCATCGCGGCGGCGGGCACCGAGGTGCCCAGCCTCATCATCGGCACCATTCCCGTCTGGATGATGCTGCTGGGCCGGCCCGCGGGCCTGCACATGCGGGCCTTGCTGCCCGGCCTGCTGCTCACGGGCGCGGGCATCGCGCTGATGATCTGGGGCGCGTGGTCGGCGCAGCACGGCGCGGGCGGTGGTGGCGGCGCGCGCTTCGGCTGGGGCATCGCGCTGGCGCTGTGTTCGATGGTGAGCTGGACGGTCTACGGCCTGCTCAACGCCGCCTGGCTGCAACGGCACCGCGAGGTGCATGCGGCCGACTGGGCCAACTGGCTGGGCATTGCCACCGGCCTCGGGGCCTTGCTGCTGTGGGCTGTGGCGGGCAGCGATGTCGCCACGCTGCAGTCGCAGCCCGACGGCATGCTCTTCATCTGGATCGCGCTGGCGAGCGGCTTCGGCTCGTCGTGGCTCGCGACCATTCTCTGGAACGTCGCGAGCCAGCGCCTTTCGGCCAGCCTGTGCGGCCAGCTCATCGTGAGCGAGACGCTGTTCGCCTTGCTCTATTCCTTCCTCTGGGACGGCCGCTGGCCGCAGGCCACCGAGTGGGTGGCGGCGGCGCTGTTCGTCCTGGGCATCCTCGCATCCATCAAGGCCCACCGATGAGAATCGAAATCCCCGAAAAGAAGAAGCTCGTGTATGAAATGTCGATCCCCATCCGCTGGGGCGACATGGACGCCATGGGCCACCTGAACAACGGCACCTACTTCCGCTACCTCGAAACGGCGCGCATCGACTGGATCCGCTCGCTCGGCGTCGAGCCCACGCCGGGCGGCGAGGGCATGGTGATCGTCAACGCCTTCTGCAACTTCTACCGCCAGATCGAGTACCCGGGCAACGTGCGGATCCAGATGTACGTGAGCGACCCGGGGCGCACCACCTTCGAAAGCTGGGCCACCATGGTCCGCGAGGACGCGCCCGACGTGCTCTGCGCGGCCGGCGGCGCCACCACCATCTGGGTCGACTTTCCGAAGCAGAAGGCGCTGGCGCTGCCCGACTGGCTGCGCGAGATCGTCAGCGACTGAGGACGCGCTGACGCGTCTGCGAAAAAAAGCTCAGGCCGGCCGCAGCACGATGCGCGCCTCGAAGCCGCGCGCCATGCCGGGCGGCGGCGAGGCCAGTTCCAGCGTCGCGTTGTGCTTCTCGACGATGGTGCTCACGATCGACATGCCCAGGCCGTAGCCGGCGCGGTCCGAGCCGTGGCGCACATGGCGGTGGTGCAGCGACTGCAGCTGTTCGGGGCTGACACCCGGGCCGCCATCGCGCACCGCGAGCACGCAGGGCGCCGCCACCTCGATCGTCACGCGGCCGTCGCCGCTGTAGCGCAGCGCGTTCTCCACCAGGTTGCGCAGCGCGATCGCCAACGCGTCGACATCGCCGAAGGCCACGGGCGCCGCGCTGTCGGGCACCTTGAGCTTCAGGCGTTCGTTGATGTGCGGGTCTTGCCAGAACTCCTGCGCCACCGTGCCCGCCAGCTGGACCAGATCGACCCGTGCCCGCGCGAGCGAGGCGCCCGATTCCGCGCGTGACAGCTGCAGCAGCTTTTCAGCACGGTGGCTCAGCATCTGCAGCGCCTGCAGCGCGCCTTCGACGTCGGCGCGCTTCAGGTCGTGGTCGAGCGCGGTCTGCAGCCGCAGGCGCGCGGCGGCCAGCGGCGTGCGCAGTTCGTGCGCGGCATTGGCGGCCAGCGCGCGCTCCACGTCGAGCGACTGCGACAGCCGCTGCAGCAGCCGGTTGACATGGTCGCCCACCGCGCGCAGTTCCTGCGGCAGGCCGGGCAGGGTGATGGGGCGCAGGTCGGCGCCGTTGCGCTTTTCGATCTCGGCGGCCAGCTGCTGCAGCACGCGCAGCTCGGTGCGCGCCACCCGGCGCAGCACCAGCGCCAGCAGCGGCAACACCGCGCCGAGCGGGATGATGAGGCCGAACAGCGTGCGGTTCAGCGCGCGGCGGCGTTCGTCCAGCGGGTCGGCCACCTGGAAGTACAGGCCCAGCGTGGGATGGCGCACGGTGTAGATGCGCCAGGTCTGGTTGTTGGCGAAGCCCGCGGCCAGCGGCACATCGAAGGCGTCGTCGGGCGCTTCGGCCGAGCGCAGCAGCACGTGCTCGTGCACGTCGACCACCTGGTACATCACGGCGTCTTCGGAGAACAGCTGCTTGGGTGCGATCAGCGGCGTGTCCTGCTTGCCGCTTTCATGGCGCAGGCGCAGCTTCTCGAGCTCCTGCACCGCCATGTCGAACATGCGGTGCGACACCTCCACCAGCTCGTTGTCGAAGTTGTGGTTGATCTCGCGGTCCACGTACCAGACCACGGCGAGCACACACAGCAGCCACACGCCGCCGACCCACAGGATCAGCGTGCGCGTGAGGCGCCCGGCCAGCGAATCGCGGCGGTCGCGCAGCAGGGCGCTGGTCATTCCTCGTCGTCCGCAGAGAACGACAGCCGGTAGCCCAGGCCGCGCAGCGTCTGGATGTGGCTGCGCCCGAGCTTGCGCCGCAGCCGGCTGATGAACACCTCGAGCGTGTTGCTGTCGGCCTCGTCGCCGAAGCCGTACAGCGCGTCGGCCAGGTTGTCGCGCGTGTGGATGCGTTCGGGCCGCGTGGCCATCACGCGCAGCAGGGCCCATTCCTTCTGCGTGAGCACGACGGGCACGCCGTCCTTGCGCACGCGGTCGTGGGCCAGGTCGATCTCCAGCGTGCCCAGCTGCAGCACCGGCGAGGTGTTGGCGCTGCGCCGGCGCTCCACGGCGCGCAGCCGCGCCAGCAGCTCGGCCGGGTCGTAGGGTTTGATGAGGTAGTCGTCGGCGCCCGCGTCGAGCCCGCGGATACGGTCGGTGACCTGGTCGCGCGCCGTGAGCACGATGACGATGGGCGGCTCGCGCAGCGCACGCACCTGCGGCAGCAAAGAGAGGCCGTCGCCGTCGCCCAGATGCAGGTCGAGCAGCACCGCCGCGTACTGCACCGAGAGCAGGGCGCCGCGCGCCTCGGCCAGGCTGGGGGCCACGTCGACGACGAACGCCTTGGCGACCAGGTAGCTGCAGACCGCGTCTGCCAACGAACTGTCATCTTCGACCAGCAAGATTCGCACGCGGTGGCCCTTACAAAAACTCGAAGTCTAGCGCCGCCCCTCTGGCGATCGCGTCAGGAATCGTTCAGGTCGCTTCAGACTGGGTTCATCCCGCGTGCGTAGGCTCGCGCCAGTCTGTTCCGAGGCCTGTTTTTCTTCATGACCCGTCGTACCCCGCATCTCCGTCTCGGAGCCCTGACCTTGCTTGCCCTGGCCCTGCTGATGATCTGGGACGCCCTTGGCGGCGACCTGCCGCTGGCCCGCCTGGCCGGCACGCCGATGGGCTTTCCCTGGCGCGAGAACCCCTTCCTGGTGCACGTGATGCACGAGGGCGCGAGAAACCTCAGCTGGCTGCTGGTGATCGGCCTGTTCGCCGCCATCCGCTGGCCCGTGGGCGTGCTGCGGCGCCTGGACACGGGCGCCCGCGTGCAGCTGGCGCTGACGGTGCTGGCCTCGGTGCTGGCCGTGAGCCTGATCAAGCACGCGAGCGACACCAGCTGCCCCTGGGACCTGAAGGAGTTCGGCGGCGTGGCGCGCTATGTGTCGCACTGGGCCTGGGGCCAGGACGACGGCGGGCCGGGCGGCTGCTTCCCGGCCGGCCATGCCTCGGCCGCCTTTGCCTACCTCGGCGGGTATTTCGTGCTGCGACATGTGGCGCCGCGTGGGGCCATCGTGTGGCTGTGTGTGGCGCTGGTCGCCGGGCTCGTGCTCGGCGTGGCGCAGCAGATGCGCGGCGCGCATTACATGAGCCACACGCTGTGGACCGCCTGGGTCTGCTGGAGCGTCGGCTTCCTCATCGAGCTGGTGGCGACGCGCCGCCGGACGTCCCCTCCCATCGAGCGCACCGCGCCCCTGCATGCAAGCCCTTGATTTCGCCCTGTTCAGCTGGATCAACGCCTCGGCCTCCGCGCCGGCGTGGAGCCTGCGCTTCGCGATGTTCGCGTCCGACGTGCTGCCGACCCTGCTGGCGCTGTCCATCGCGGCCGCCGCGGCCTTCGATCGCCGCTGGCGCCACGCCTTCTTCACCGCACTGGTCAGCGTGCTCGTCGTGTGGCTGGTGGTGAACGTGTTCCGCTCGGTGCTGCCGTTCCCGCGGCCCGCGTTCTACGGCCTGGGCATCCAGTGGGTGCCGCAGGGTGCGCGCCCGGGCTTCCCCAGCCTGCATGCGGCCGGCACGTTTGCCGCCGCCTTCTCGCTGTGGTGCCTGCCCTGGCGCACGCCGATGCGGCTGGCCCTGGTGGCGGCGGTGGTGGTGGCCTGGAGCCGGCTGTACCTGGGCCTGCATTTCCCGACCGACGTGACGGCCGCCGCGATCCTGGCGGCGCTGGTCTCGATCGTGGTGGAGCGCGGCATCAGCCGCCCCGCCGGCCGCGCGGTGTCGCGCAGCCCGCGCTTGCGGCTGCTGCGCCGCGCGCGCATCGGCCGAGCCTGAATGCGCTCTGAATGAACTGTTCAGGCTCTCTTCAGGCGCGCTGCCTACATTGGCGGCATGTCTGTTTCGCGTCTCGACTCCGCGCTCCTGGCGCGTGCTCCCAGCCGATCTGAATCCCGTCCCGCGCCGCTGTCGGATGCGGGCGCCGCCGGCACTTTCTGGCAACGCATCGACCGCTGGATCTCGCAGCCCCGCTCGACCCGGCAGGTGATCGTCTGGCTCAGCCTGTACCTCGGCCTCACCGCCAACTGGCCGCTGCTGAACGACCTGGCCCGCCTGGGCGGCGCGCCCAGCACCTACATGCCGACCATCGCCGCGCTGGGCATGCTCACCTTCTGCGGCACCGTCGCGATGCTGTCGCTCACGGCCTGGTCGCGCTGGATGAAGCCGTTGTGGCTGCTCGTGGTCGTGATCGCCGCGGTGGCGCAGCATTACATGCTCCAGTACCGCGTGGTGATGGACCCGAGCATGATCGCCAACGCGTTCCAGACCGACCCCAACGAAGCGCGCGACCTGCTGAGCGGGCGCATGGCCTTCAACGTGCTCGTGGTCGTGCTGCCCGCGGCCTGGGCGATCTGGCGCGTGCGCATCGTGCCGATGGGGCTGCTGTCGCACGTCTGGCGCAACGCGCTGCTGCTGGTGCTGGCCGCCGTCGTGGCGGTGGTCACGGCCGTGGCCATGAACCGGCAGCTTGCGCCGCTGATGCGCAACAACGTGCACCTGCGCTACATGATGAACCCGATCGCCAGCCTGTACTCGGCTGGCGCCGTGGTGCTCAAGCCGATGTTCAAGCGCAGCAGCAAGCTGATCCCGATCACCGCAGGCACGGCGCTGGGCGCGAGCTACGCAGCGCAGAAGCGCCCGCCGCTGTTCGTGGTGGTGGTGGGCGAGACCGCGCGTTCCGATCACTTCGGCCTGAACGGCTACGCCCGCGATACCACGCCCGAGCTGGCGAAGCGCAACGTGCTGAGCTACCGCGAGGTGCGCTCGTGCGGCACCAACACGCTGGCCTCGGTGCCCTGCATGTTCTCGCCCTTGGGCAAGAGCGGCTACGAGTCGCGCAAGGACGAATACGAAAACCTCATGGACGTGCTGCAGGCCTCGGGCCTGGCCGTGTTCTGGCTCGATAACCAGGCGGGCTGCAAGGGCGTGTGCGCGCGCATCCCGAACGCCTCGGCCTTCGACGGGCTCGATGCGGCCACCAAGAAGGCCCTGTGCGACGGCGAGGAATGCCTCGACAACGTGATGCTCAAGGGCCTCGATGAACGCATCGCCGCGCTGCCCGCCGAGCGCCGCGCCAAGGGCGTTGTGCTCGTGATGCACCAGATGGGCAGCCACGGCCCGGCCTACTACAAGCGCTCGGCGCCCGAGCTGAAGCGCTTCACGCCCGAGTGCAAGACCAACGCGCTGGCCGAGTGCGCGCATGCCGAGCTGATGAACGTCTACGACAACTCGATCGCGCAGACCGACCATTTCCTCGGCCAGACCATCGACTGGCTCCAGACCCAATCGAAGCAGTACGACACGGCGCTGCTGTACATGAGCGACCACGGCGAGTCGCTGGGCGAGTACGGCCTGTTCCTGCACGGCGTGCCCTACAGCTTCGCGCCCGATGCGCAAAAGCACGTGCCCATGGTCACCTGGTTCGGCGACGGCATGAGCGCGCGCCGCAAGCTCTCGCGCTCGTGCATGGAGGCGGGCCTGGACGCGCCGCTCACGCACGACAACCTCTATCACACGGTGCTGGGCCTCATGGACGTGACCACGCCCACCTACAAGCCCGCGCTCGATGCGCTGGCCTCGTGCCGCGGCAAGGCCTGAGCGCGCTCGCAGCTTCGGCTTCTTACTTCTTTTCGCGCGGCAGCCGGCCCATCAGGAAGAACTCCGGGTTCGGCTGCATGCCGCTGAAGCTGGCCAGGCGGTTGCTCAGGCCGAAGAAGGCGGTGATGGCCGCGATGTCCCAGATGTCCTCGTCGTCGAAGCCGTGCGCGTGCAGCGGCCCGAAGTCGCGGTCGTCGATCTCGTGCGAGCGTTCGCAGACCTTCATCGCGAAGTCGAGCATCGCGCGCTGGCGCTGCGTGATGTCGGCCTTGCGGTAGTTCACCGCCACCTGGTCGGCCACCAGCGGTTTCTTCTCGTAGATGCGCAGCAGCGCACCGTGCGCCACCACGCAGTACAGGCATTGGTTGACCGCGCTGGTGGCGGTGACGATCATCTCGCGGTCGCCCTTGGTGAGCGAGCCTTCTTCCTTGAGCATCAGCGCGTCGTGGTACGCGAAGAAGGCCCGCCACTCGGCGGGGCGGCGCGCAAGGCCGAGGAACACGTTGGGCACGAAGCCGGCCTTTTCCTGCACGGCAAGGATCGCGGTGCGGATGTCGTCGGGCAGGTCTTTCAGTTCGGCGAGGGGGTAGCGGGGGGCGTTCATCTGCTTGTCTCCTGGGGATCGGTCCCGGGATCATAGGCAACGGCGTCCGGGCTTGCAGCCAGCACCGCCAGGTCGCTCTCGTCCTTGAGCCCCACACCGCTCAACCCCCGGCGCAGCGACTCGCGCACCAGCCACGCGAGCTTGAAGGCGGCCTGCGCGTACGACAGCCCCTCGGGTCGCACATTCGAGATGCAGTTGCGTTCGGCGTCGTGCCGGCCACGGCGTGGCGAATGGGTCAGGTAGATGCCGAGGCTGTCGGGAGAGCTCAGGCCCGGGCGCTCGCCGATCAGCATGACCGACAGCGCTGCGCCGACCGCTTCGCCCAGCTCGTCGGCCAGCGCCACGCGCGCCTGCGTGGCGATGAACACGGGCGACAGGCGCGTGCCGGGCGGCAACTGCGGGCGCAGCGCGGCGAGCAGCGGCACGGCGTGGCGGGCGACGGCGAGGGAGGAGAGACCATCGCCGATCACGAGGCAGACGTCGCACCCGCCCACGGGCCGATCGTCGCGCAGGCGCGCGGCGTCTTCGGTATCGAGCTGGCGGCCGAGGTCGGGGCGGCGCAGGTAGGTGGTGCGGTCGGGCGCGCGGCTGCGCACGCGATTCACGTCCCACTGGTCCGCGCGCAGTGCGGCATCGAGCGCGTCGACATCGAGCGCCGCATGGATCGCGTCGCGCGCCATCGCGTGGGCCCAGCCGAAGCGCAGCGTTTCGTCGGTGGGCATGCCGGCACCGGCGCGGCCGAGTGCGAGCCGCGCGGGCGTGGCGGCGCGCCATTGCGCCCAGGGGTTGGGGGTGACGGGTGAATCGCTCATGGGGCCAGCGCGGACAGCCCGCCCATGTCGCTCAACAGCCGGTTGGCCGTGGGCGGCGCGAGCCGCCCGGTGGTGTCGGTGATCTGCATGCGTTGCAGCCAGGCCTCGAACTCGGGCGCGCGCTTCAGACCCAGCGTCTCGCGCAGGAAGAGGGCGTCGTGGAACGAGGTGCTCTGGTAGTTGAGCATCACGTCGTCGGCGCCCGGGATGCCCATGATGAAGTTGATGCCCGCCGTGCCCAGCAGCACGAGCAGCGTGTCCATGTCGTCCTGGTCGGCTTCGGCGTGGTTGGTGTAGCAGATGTCGCAGCCGATCGGCAGGCCCATCAGCTTGCCGCTGAAGTGGTCTTCGAGCCCGGCGCGGATGATCTGCTTGCCGTCGTACAGGTACTCGGGGCCGATGAAGCCGACCACGGTGTTGATGAGCAGCGGCCGGTAGCGCCGCGCCAGCGCATAGGCGCGCACCTCGCAGGTCTGCTGGTCGACGCCGAAATGGGCGTTGGCCGAGAGCGCACTGCCCTGGCCGGTCTCGAAGTACATGAGGTTGTTGCCGACGGTGCCGCGCGCGAGCGACTGCGCCGCGGCGTGGGCCTCGTCGAGCAGCGCGGGCGTCACGCCGAACGAGAGGTTCGCTTTCTCGGTGCCGGCGATCGACTGGAACACGAGGTCCACCGGCGCGCCGGCCTCGGCGAGCTTCAGCGTGTTGGTCACGTGCGTGAGCACGCAGCTTTGCGTGGGGATCTCGAAACGCTGGATCACCTCGTCGAGCATGTGCAGCAGGCGCCCGAGCACCGGCAGGCTGTCGGACACGGGGTTGATGCCGATCACCGCGTCGCCCGCGCCGTAGAGCAGGCCGTCGAGCGTGGACGCGGCCACGCCACGCAGGTCGTCGGTGGGGTGGTTGGGTTGCAGGCGCACGGCCAGGTGGCCGGGCAGGCCGATGGTGTCGCGAAAGCGCGTGACGACGTGGCACTTCTTCGCGACCGCGACCAGGTCCTGGTTGCGCATGAGCTTGGACACGGCCGCCACCATCTCGGGCGTGAGGCCGGGTGCCAATGCGGCGAGTGCCTCTGTGGTGGCTTGTTCCGACAGCAGCCAGTTGCGGAAGTCGCCGACCGTGAGGTGCGCGACTGGCGCGAAGGCCTGTGCATCGTGCGTGTCGATGATGAGCCGCGTGATGTTGTCCTGCTCGTAGGGAATCAGCGCCTCGGTGAGGAACTGCTTGAGCGGCGTATCGGCCAGCACGTGGCGCGCCGCCATGCGCTGCTGCGCGGTCGCCGCGCCGAGGCCCGCGAGGTAGTCGCCCGAGCGCGCGGGGCTGGCGCAGGCGAGCACCTGTCGCAGATCGTCGAAGGCGAAGCCCTGGCCGGCAATGGTGGTGCGGTAGCGCATCTTTGTTTGTCAGGGCGTGGAAGACAGCATCGCGTCCGGCGCGGCGGCGTCGCGCTGCGCCGAGGTGAGCAGGAAGTAGCCGTAGGCGGCCGCCATCAGCACGAGGAACAGCACCGTGAGCATCGGGTTGAACCAGACCATCGCGCCCAGGCACACCAGGCCGAGCCCGAGCGCGACGGCGGGGAACACGGGGTAGAAGGGCGCGCGGTAGGTGCGCAGCAGATCGGGCTCGGTGCGTCGCAGCTTGAACAGCGCGGCCATCGAGACCAGGTACATCACGATCGCGCCGAGCACGGCCATGGTGACGATGTTGGCCGTGAGCGTCTGCCCGCCGAACTGCACCCACTCGTCGCTGAAGATGGCGGCGATGCCCACCACGCCGCCGGCCAGCAAGGCGCGGTGCGGCGTGTCGAAGCGCGGGCTCAGGCCGGCGAAGTAGGCGGGCAGGTAGCCGGCGCGCGCGAGCGCGAAGATCTGGCGCGAGTAGCCCATGAGGATGCCGTGGAACGAGGCGACCAGGCCGAACAGGCCGATCCACACCAGCATGTGCAACCAGCCGCTGTTGGCCCCCACCACCGCCTTCATCGCCTGAGGCAGCGGGTCGTTGATGTTCGCGAGCAGGCGCCAGTCGCCCACGCCGCCCGCGAAGATCATCACGCCGAAGGCCAGCAGCACCAGCGTGACGATGCCGGTGGTGTAGGCCAGCGGAATCGTGCGGTGCGGATCGCGCGCCTCTTCGGCCGCCATGGCCGCGCCCTCGATGGCCAGGAAGAACCAGATCGCGAACGGGATCGACGCGAAGATGCCCGACACCGCCGCGCCGTTCAGCACGTTGCCGCCGGCCCATCCGTTGGCCACGAAGTTCGCCATCGACCAGCCTGGTGCGACCACGCCCATGAACACCAGCAGCTCGAAGATCGCGAGCACCGTGACGAACAGCTCGAACGCCGCCGCAATGCCGATGCCGATCCAGTTCAGCCCGATGAAGACCACGTAGGCCCCGACCGCGAACCACTTCGGGTTGATGCCCGGGAACTGCACGTTGAGGTAGGCGCCGATGGCCAGCGCGATGGCTGGCGGCGCGAAGACGAATTCGATCAGCGTCGCGAAGCCCGCCACGAAACCGCCGCGCGGCCCGAAGGCGCGCCGCGCATAGGCGAAGGGGCCGCCCGCGTGCGGGATGGCGGTCGAGAGCTCGGTGAAGCTGAAGATGAAGGTCGTGTACATCGTCGCCACCAGCACCGTGGCGACCAGGAAGCCGAGCGTGCCGGCCGTGTTCCAGCCGTAGCTCCAACCAAAGTACTCACCCGAGATGACGAGGCCGACCGCGATGCCCCACAACTGGACGGGACCGAGGACTTTCTTGAGATGACCGGTGCCGGCGACGGGGGCCGGCGGAGCGTCGTTGGAGCGCATGGGGGCTTCCTCTCTGGGCGGATGGTGACAGTGCACCTGTCCCAAAGCAAGGGCCGTTCCATCGGATACATCGGCGTACAGGCGGCTTCACGGGGGCTGTCCATAATCGGCAGCTTTTCAACCACCGAGGTGTTTCGTGAAGTCATTTTTCTGTGCCGCGCTCGTGTCCGTATTTGCCATTCCCGCAGCCTTTGCGCAGTCCGCGGCAGTCACCACGCCCAGCGGCCTGATCTACCAGTCGCTCAAGGAAGGCACCGGCGCATCGCCCGCCGCCACCGACGTGGTCAAGGTGCACTACCGCGGCACCTTCCCCGACAGCGGCAAGGAGTTCGACAGCTCGTATAAGCGCGGCGAACCCACCGAGTTCCCGCTCAACGGCGTGATCCCCTGCTGGACCGAAGGCGTGCAGAAGATGAAGCCGGGCGGCAAGGCCAAGCTGACCTGCCCCGCGTCGATTGCTTACGGTGCGCGCGGTGCGGGCAACGGCCTGATTCCGCCGAATGCGACGCTGAATTTCGAAGTCGAGCTGGTGTCGGTCACGAAGAAATAGTGGTCGCAGCCGGTTGGAGCCGGCTTGGGCAATGGGCGGTGCGTGCAGTCCATCACGCTGCTCGCCACGCAATAGTTGCCCGATTCTTTCCCCCTGTTTTTGCGCACATGGGCCTCCCACAATCCGCCACCTGACTCCTGATCCACAGGAGCGGCTTCTGGGAGGAATACATGTCCGCATTCCGTGCCGCGCCGACGCGCACGCTTCATATCACTGGCACCGCCACTCTGATGTTTCTGGGCCGCGTGGTGCCCTCATGTGCAGTCGGATTTGTCGAGGTGCACCGTGAGCGCTAAACAAATCATCGAGGACCACGACAAATGGCGAAAAGGCGCAGGCGGCGCGCCCGCGGGCCTTTCCGGCCAGAGCGACGGCAATGCCTACGCCGGCCTGGACCTCAACCTGATCACCTTCTCGTCCAGCGCCTTCAGTGGCAGCAGCTTCACTGCGACCACTTTTCAAGACGCCATCTGGACCGCATGCCAGTTCAGCGGTTGCTCCTTCAGCCAATGCGACATGCAGCGCATCGCGATCAGCGGATGCACCTTCGTGGACTGCACTTTCAGTGCGGCGCAGCTCAAGGCCAGCACGCTCAGTGATTGCACCTTCACTCGATGCAACTGGACCGAACTGAACTTCGATGCGAGCCATTGGTCAGGTCTGAAGTTGCTCGAGTGCAGAGGCACGCAAGTGAGTGCGACCAACCTGCAGGGCGAGCAGGTCGACTTCACGGGCAGTCAGTTCGAAGACATGGAGCTGACCAACGCACGAATCAACTGAGGCTGCAAGATGCAGCCGTTCTCGCTCACCCCGGCTGGTACTGGTACAGCCAGGTCTCCGTCAACGTCTGATCCCCGTTCTTCAGATACAGCCGCATGTCGACCGGCTCCGTGCCTTCGGGCGTGAAGTCGAACTGCGCGCGCCAGTGGCCCGGCACGCCGTTGGGCACGGCTTCGGCGAAGACGTAGGAGAACTTGCCGCGCGGCGCGGTGAGCACCAGTTCGGGCTTGACGCCGAAGGGCACGGTGGTGAGCGGCTGTCCGATGAACTCCACCATGAATTTGCGCACGCCTTGCGGGCGCGGCTGGCCCGGTTGGCCGCCGCGGCCGATGCGGGTGGCGACGCAGCGCGCGAGCGGTGATGGAAAGGGCTCCTGGTCGGTCCAGTGCAGCCGGTACTGCAGGCTGTAGCTCGCGCCTGCCTTGGCATCGGCCTTGGGCACCCAGAAGGCGACGGTGTTGTCGTGGATCTCGTCGTCGGTCGGGATCTCGATGAGCTGTACCGAGCCTTCGCCCCAGTCGCCCAGCGGTTCGATCCACAGGCTGGGGCGCTTCTCGTAGTTGACGCCGTCCTGGTAGTGGTCGAAGTTGCGGTCGCGCTGCAGCAGGCCGAAGCCGCGCGGCCGGGTGTCGGCGAAGGCGGAGGCGCGGGTCTGCGTGGGGTTGTTGAGCGGTCGCCAGATGCGCTCGCCCGCGCCGTTCCAGATCGCGAGGCCGTCGGAGTCGTGCACCTCGGGGCGCCAGTCGATGGCGGTGGGCTTGATGGTTTCCGAGTACCAGTACATCGACGTGAGCGGCACCAGGCCCAGGCGCGACACGTCGCGGCGCAGGAATACGCGCGCGTCGATGTCCATGATCACGGCCTTGCCGCGCTGCATGACGAACTTGAACACGCCCGTGACGCTCGGCCCCTCGAGCAGCGCGTAGACGGTCATCGAGGTGGTGTTGCCCGCAGCGGGTGTCTCGAAATAGAAGCGCGTGAAGTTCGGAAACTCCTCGGGCTTGTCGGGCACCGCGACGTCGAGCGCGATGCCGCGCGCCGACAGGCCGTATTGGTAGAGCTCGCCGATGGCGCGGAAGTACGAGGCGCCAAGAAAGGCGACCCAGTCGTTCTTCTGCCAGTCGAGCTTGCTTTGATCGCCCAAGCGGCTTTCCTGCAGGCGGAAGCCTGCGAACCCGGCGCCCTCGGGCAGCGCGCGCGCGGGGCTGTCGGGGGGCATCGAGAAGTACGTGGGGCTGTAGAGCACCTCGCGCGCAAAGCTGTCGCCGCCGGCGGTCTCCAGCACGTGCATGCGCACCGGGGTCTGGAAGAAGCGGCCGAGGTGGAAGAACGTGACGGGAAACGCGCCGGGCCCGTCGCGGAAGAGGGCGTTGGCGGGGTCGAAGCGGATCTTGCCGTGCGCGTCGTAGTCGATGCGCTCCAGCACCTGCGGCGCCAGCGGCGCGGCGGCGGTGTAGGGGCGGGTCGCGAGGCGCTTGGCCTGTGCGACGAGCGCATCGAAGGAGAAGGGCGCCGGCTGGCTCAGTTGCAGGCCGTTGGCGGCCAGCGCCTCTTCGGGCAGTCCCAGGGCAGCGAGTGCGGCGGCGGCACTGCCGGCGGCGAGGAAGGATCGGCGATCAAGCATGGGTTCTTGAGGGGCGGCGAAAGCCTTTGGAGGAAAAGGGAAAAGAGAAGCGTCGGGGGGACGGGGGAAAAACAACGCCAAGCATGCCCCGGACCACAGGGTACGGCGCGTCAGCCATTCCGCGCAAACGGGGCCGGACAAGGCCCCGCGCTGTCTTGCGGCAGCGGGTGCCGATCGGGCCCTTTTCGGGGCGTCGCCGGGTATTCTCGCGCCATCGAAAGTGCCAAGGAGACCCCGGACATGTACATCGAACAAGGCGGCGAAGGCCCGGACCTGCTGGTGCTGCTGCACGGCATGGGCGCGACAGGCGCGGTGTGGTCGCCGCTGTGCGCACAGGCCGGCGCGCGATGGCGCGGCCGCTGGCTTGCGCTCGACCTGCCCGGGCACGGCGCATCGGACCGGCAGGCTTCCTACGCCATCGGCCAGCACGCCGCCACCGTGGCGCGTGCGGTGCTGCCGCATCTGCAGCCCGAAGGCCGGCTCGTGGTGCTCGGCCATTCGCTGGGCGGGGTGATCGGCCTAGCGCTCGCGACGGGATGGTTCGGCGTTGCGCCGCACGCGGTGTTCGCGGCGGGCATCAAGGTCGCATGGAGCGATGAAGAGGTCCGCCGCATGGAGACGCTGGCGACGCAGCCCGCCAAGCGTTTCGCGACGGAAGAGGAGGCGAAAGACCGCTACCTGAAGGTCTCCGGCCTGGCGGCGATCGCCGAAGCGACAGCGCTCGTCGTGGCACGCGGCGTGACGAAAGATGACGAGGGTTGGCGCCTCGCGATGGACCCGCGCGCCAATGCCGTGGGCAAGCCGCCGCTGTCCGAACTGGTCGGCCTGGCGCGCTGCCCGGTTCATCTCGGCCAGGGCCGGCACGACGCGCTGGTGACGATGGAGCAGACCCGCTCCCTCGACCCCGACGCTCGCGACCTCGGCCCGCATGGCCACAACGTGATGGTCGAGGCGCCCGGCGCGGTGTGGGACTGGATGGCCTCGCTCAGCTGAGCCGCTCGTCGGCGCGGCGGATCGGCACCGTCACCCGCACCTCGGCCGCGCGCGCCCGCAGCTGGCCGCAGCCGCCGTCGACGTCCTGGCCGGCCGAATAGCGCAGCTTCGTGAGGATGCCGCGTTCGTGCAGCGTACGGGCCATCTGCTCGCAGCGCTCGCGCGACGGGCGGCCGAAGGCCACGCCGTCCACCGTGTTGAACGGGATCATGTTCAGCACGCCGTACTTGCCGGAGAGCAGCCGCACGATGCCCTCGACTTCCTCGGGCCCGTCATTCACGCCTTCGAGCAGCGTCCACTGGTACTGGATGGGGTAGCCGGTGGCGCGGGCGTAGTGCTCGCCCGCGTCAATGAGGGCTTCGGGCGTCAGGTTCGGCGCGCGCGGCAGGAGCTTCTTGCGCAGCTCGGCATTGGTCGTGTGCAGCGAGAGCGCCAGCGCGGGCCGCACGCGCGCTTGCAGCAGCCGTTCGAACACGCGCGGATCGCCCACGGTGGAGAACACCAGGTTCTTGTGGCCGATGTTGCCGACCGTGCCGAGCAGCTCGATGGCCTCGATCACGTTGTCCAGGTTGTGCGCCGGTTCGCCCATGCCCATGAACACCACCTTGCGCACCGGCCGGCGCAGGCGCGCGAGGGCGACCTGCGCAATGATCTCGGCGCTCTCGACCTGGCGCAGCAGGCCGTCGCGGCCCGTCATGCAGAACTGGCACCCGACGGCGCAGCCGACCTGCGACGACACGCACAGCCCGTCGCGCGGCAGCAGCACGCTTTCCACCGTTTGGCCATCGGCCAGCGCGACGAGGAGCCGCTCGGAGCCGTCGGCGCCAGGGTGAACCGCATGGATGCGCGCCAGGCCCGCCAGTTCGGCTTCGATGGCCGGCAGGGCCTCCATCAGCGACGACGGGAAGAAGGTGGCCGGCAGGCGCCTGCCGCTGTTGCGCGGCAGCGCATGCGACCACAGCCGCAGGATGCGCTGCTCGTGGCTGGGGCCGGCCCCGGCCTCGCGGAGTCGTCGTTTCAGTTCGTGGATTCGCATGCGCGGCGTGGGGCAAAGGGGCTCGGGGGAGCGCCAATTGTGCACGGCAGGCATGCGAAGGCGCGGCGCGCCGGAGCGGGCGCCGCGCCTGCGGTGCGTGAGAAAGCGTGTGAAGGGGAGGGCCGTTGCCGGCCGCTCCCGCCTTCGGTCAGCCCAGCAGGCCGTGCAGGATGTTCGTCACGGGCGCCAGCGCGGAGCCTGTGCCGCTGTGGTCAAGCAGGCTGGTGATCGGGGCCACGACCTCACACACCAGCGGCGTGACCGCGTGCTCGACGGTGTTCACCACCTCGGCGACCACCGGGGCAACTGCCGAGCTGGCGCCGGCCAGGATGTCGGCCGCGGGCACCGCGGCGCCGGATGCGGCTTGCGTGGCCTCGGCCACGACCGGTGCCACGGCATCGCTTGCATGGCAGAGCACCGACGACACCGGCTCCAGGATGTCCGCGACGGGGCTCTTGCCTCCGAGCAAGCCGCCGAGCAGGCTGCCCACGAGGCCGTCTTCGCCGACGATGCCGCCGAGCAAGCCGCCTTCGCCGCCACCGAGGACGCCGCCCAGCAGACCACCGTCGCCACCGAGGACGCCGCCCAGCAGGCCGTCGTCACCGAGCACGCCGCCAAGCAGACCACCGTCGCCGCCGAGAACGCCACCCAGGAGGCCGTCGTCACCGAGCACGCCGCCGAGCAAACCACCGTCACCGCCGAGGACGCCGCCCAGGAGACCGTCGTCACCCAGCACACTGCCGAGCAGACCGCCGTCACCGCCGAGGACGCCACCCAGGAGGCCGTCGTCACCGAGCACGCCGCCGAGCAAACCACCGTCGCCACCGAGGACACCACCCAGCAAGCCGTCGTCGCCCAGCAATCCACCGAGCAGACCACCGTCGCCGCCGAGGACACCGCCCAGCAAGCCGTCGTCACCCAGCACGCCGCCAAGCAATCCGCCGTCGCCGCCGCCGAGCAGGCTGCCCAGAAGGCCTTCGTCACCCAGCAAGCCGCCGAGCAGGCCTCCCTCACCACCGAGGACGCCACCCAGCAGGCCGTCGTCACCCAGCACACCGCCGAGCAGGCCACCGTCGCCACCGAGGACGCCGCCCAAGAGGCCGTCGTCGCCGAGCAAGCCACCCAGCAGGCCGCCGTCACCGCCGAGCAGTCCGCCCAACAAACCATCGTCACCCAGCACGCCGCCGAGCAAGCCACCGCCGTCGCCGCCAAGGACGCCATTCAACAGGCCGCCGACCGGGCCTTCCGCACCGAGGATGCCGTCGTCGCCCAGCACACCGCCCAGCAGGCCGTCGTCACCGAGGACGCCACCCAGGAGCCCGTCATCGCCCACCAGGCCGCCGAGCAAGCCGTCTTCGCCGCCGAGCAGGCCGGCCAGCGGGGTCGCGTTCAGCAGGGAGCCGACCGCGCCATCGGGGCCGAGCAGGCTGTCCACGAGCCCGTCGCCACCGAGCAGTCCGCCGGTGAGGCCCTCGCTGCCGAGCAGGCCGGACAGCGCGCCGTCGCCGCCGAGCACGCCGCCCAGGATGCCTTCGTCACCGAGGAGGCCGTTGACCAGGCCGTCGTCGCCCAGCACGCCGCCAAGCAGGCCGCCCTCGCCGCCGAGGACGCCACCCAGCAGGCCATCGTCACCCAGGACGCCCCCGAGCAAGCCGCCTTCGCCACCGAGGACACCGCCCAGCAAGCCGTCGTCGCCCAGCACGCCGCCGAGCAGACCCCCATCGCCACCGAGCAGGCCGCCCAACAGGCCGTCGTCACCCAGCACGCCGCCCAGCAAGCCGCCTTCGCCGCCGAGGACGCCACCCAGCAAACCGCCATCGCCCAGCACGCCACCGAGCAGCCCGTCATCCCCCAGCAACTGCCCGATCAATCCGTCTTCGCCGAGCACGCTGCCCAGCAGGCTGCCGTCACCCAGCAGCCCTTCGAGCACCTGGCCGACGACACCGTCCGTGCCGAGCAGGTCGTCCACGAGGCCGTCCAGGCCCAGCGGGGTGGTGATGCCGCCGAGCAGGCCTTCGCTGCCCAGCACGTTCTCCAGCGCATTGCCCAGCGCGTCGGTCAGGTAGTCGACCTGGCCGATCAGCGAGCCGACGAGGGCGTCGGTCAGGCCTTCGCCGAGCAGGCCGTCGACCACGGGGGTCAGCACGCCGCCCACGTGAACGGCAATGTTTTCGACCGCGTTGTCCACCGGCTCGAACTCGTTGGGATCGTTGGGCTTGAACTCCTCGCCGGTGACCGGCGAGAGCAGGTCGTCGACCAGGTCGGTGAGGCCGTCGGCCACGGGCATCAGCGAGGCCAGCGTGCCCGACGAGCCGGAGGCGCTGCGCACGTTGGTCGCACCGCCGCCCAGGCCGAGCGCGTTGTCGAGGGCGCCCAGCAGGTGCCCGGCGAGGCCGTCGCCCGGATCGAGCAGGTGGTCTGCGTCGGCATCGGCATCCGCGTCCGAATCGGCGTCCGCATCAGCGTCGGCGTCTGCATCCGAATCCGCGTCGGCGTCCGAATCGGCATCGGCATCGGCGTCCGCATCCGAGTCGGAGTCGGCGTCTGCATCGGCATCCGAATCGGCATCCGCGTCGCTGTCGCCGATGCCTGAGACGAACAGCGGGAACCCGCCGCCGTCGCCGCCACCACCGCCGCTCAGCGCGGCGCCCAGGCCGATGGCGCCCAGCGCGCCGAGTGCGAATTCACCCAGGCCGATGCCGCTGCCGGCCGCGGTCTTCTTGCTCACGGCGAGCGCCGCGGCTTCCGCGTCGCTGTCGGGCGAGGTGACATCGAGGTTGCCGGCGGCCACGTCGACGTTCACCTGCTCCAGGCCGCTGGACAGCTTGGTCGAGGTGATGGTGGCGTCGGTGCCGCCCGCGAACACACCGGCCAGCGGCGCCTTGTTGGTGGCCGAGCCGGGGAAGAGCACGTTGGCTTGGCCGCCGTCGGGCACGATCACCCGGTCGCCGGCGATGAGGGTCTGGTTGCCGTCCACCGGCATGCGAAATCCGTCGCGCATGACGACCGTGCCGGGCGTGGCGTTGGACAGGGTGCCCAGGCTGGTCGGCCCGGCGGGCGCGGCCATGGGGGCGCCCGATCCGACGGGGCCCAGGGGGGTGACGCTGGCCTGTGCAAGCACCACGGGGGCGCCGCTTTCGGCGGCGGCGGGGATCGAAGCGATCGGCGATACGGTGGTGGTCATGCGGCCTCCTCGTCAAATAAATGACTACAGAGGGCAACATGCGTGCCGCCTTCGACTTCGGCCGTCAACGACGGACCGAAAACACCGTATCCCGTTGATTCGAAACGATTTTTGTGCGAATGGCCCTGTCAGGCCCGTGGTGCAAAACGGGCAGCTGTCGCCACTCGTTACGTAACACGGCGCGCGCTTTGGCCGGAACGCCGGGCGCGTTCAGCGCGGTTCAGCCGCGCAGCCGGACCTGCAGGCTCTTCAGGTTGGCCAGCCACGCAAGGTAGTCCTCGTCGTCCTCGCCCAGCTCGGCCCAAGTGTCGTGCCCGTCCGCCTCGGGGTCGTCGAGGATGGCCTGCAGCGCGTCGGCGGCGGCATGGCGCAGGTCGGTGGGCGGCGCGGCCTTGCCGGCGCACCAGTCGACGGCGTCCGGGTGCACGTCGGCGCTGCCCTGGCCGGCGAGCAGCGCCAGCACTTCGGCCGCGGCGACGGTGCCTTCGGTCGAACCTGAATCCAGCGTCTCGCGGATGAAGGCGAGCGCGTCATCGGCTTCCTGCAGTTCCGCCAGCCAATCGAGTGCCTCGTCGTTGCCGAAGCCTGCTGTCGACCATGTACCCATTCGTTTGACTCCCGTGTGTGGCGCATCACAGAGTGGCCACGGTTTGAAGATGCGGTGATGCTAGCGGCGCTAATTTCGTGATCGCGCGCCCTCGCAGAATTCGTCAGAATGCCAGGCGACGCTTCCCAGTAGCATGGCCGCGCCCCTGACATGGGGGCGCGTGATCATCCAGTCCGTGAGCCGCCGGGGAACACTTCCCTTGGGCCGGCGTTGCGGCGGTGTCCTTCCAGGACACGCCGCGGTCACGGCCGATCTGCCGTGCATGGCCCACGGAAGCAGATGCCGGGCCGCTTACCCATTCACAACCACGGTTTCAGGGAGAGATTCAGCATGTCATTCGTTTTTTCGTCGTTCACCGATCACCTGGGCGCGTTGCCGCCCGAACGCGCGCGCCACGGCGATGCCTTGCGCGCACGCGTGCAGCAACAGGTGCAGGCACCGTTGCATGCCGACCTGTCGGCCTTTTCCTTCCTGCCCGACCAGGCAGACCACCCCGACCACGAAGACGCACCGCAGGTGTTCGCGCAGGCGGTCGAGCAGATGTACCTGCCCAGGCCGTGGCTGGGCGACGAGATTCCGCTCTTCTTCCTCGGCTACCACGCCATGAACCGGCTCAGCGGCAAGCGCACCTCGCAAGGCCTGCTGCTGACCGACCAGGCCGTGTACGTGCAGGACGACTTCACCGTGCTGTCGGCCGCACCGCCACCGGCGCAGGGCCATGCCCTGCCTGCGCGCGCCGACGATGCGCCTTCGTTCGTCTCGACGCTGCTCGCGCGCTTCAAGGCGTGGAAAGACTGGTCCGGCGTGGCCGACGCGCCCGAGCCGGTGCTGCTCAAACGCTGCGGCGAGCTGCTGGCGCCGACGGTCGCGGCGGTGCTCGCGTACCACGCGGAAAACGGCAGCCAGCGGCAGGCGCAGCAGCGCGTCTGGACGCTGGCCGAGCTGGTGGCCGACCACGGCGCAGTCGACACCTTGCTCGACCCCGCCAACCCGAAGCTGGCCAAGAAGCTGGGCAAGGTGACGGACAAGTTCCAGATTCCCGCGGGCGAGACGCTGCAGTTCGCGCTGGCCGACTTTCCGCTGTTCGGCGGCCCCTACGGCGTGGCGCTCACCGCGCAGGCGCTGTACGGCAAGGACCTGATGGAGTCGCCGCTGCGCATCGCGCTGGAGCGGGTGGAGGTGCGGGCGTTGCAGATCGGGGAGAAGGGCGACCAGCTGCTGACCGGCTCGACCCCGCCGATGGCGCTGCCCGCGCACATGAAGGAATCGCTGCGCGCACCCTTCCTCGCGTTTCTGCAGCAGGAGGTTGTGCGCCTGCAATCGAAGGCCTGATCGATCCGCCCGCGCACCATTCAACAAATTTCGGGGGAGTTTTCATGGGGTTCAAGGACACGCTCGCGCACGCGATGCTCGACAACGACAAGCTCAAGTTCGACACCGCCGCGCCCGCGCTTTCCGCGCAGGAGCAATGGCTGGTCACGCTGAGCACGCCGCTGTCGGCCTTCAACGGCGACTGCGTGAACGCGGTGCTCACCGGCAAGGACAACGACACCCTGCGCGAAGGCATCGCGCAGGTGTGGAACGTGAGCGACCGCGCGAGCTTCGAGCAGACCGCGCGCTGGCTGACCGAGGAAGGGCAGCGCGCGAAGTACCTGCCGGCCTGGAAGGCCATCGGTGCAATCGATGCGGCGGTGCAATCCACGCCCGGCGTGCTGCGCCTGGTCATGGACGCGTGGTTTCCCGCGTTCTTCCAGATCAAGGCGCGCGAGCACCTGGACATGCGGGCGCTGTCCGCGCAGACCGGGCACTCGAGCGCCGAGCTGAGCCAGCTGATGACCGGCAGCCAGAGCTGGGTCCAGGCCCTGCGCAAGCACTTCGGCGTGGCGCCGGATCAGCTGACGAACCTCGTGGCCTGGGACGCGGTGCGCCTGGCCAACCTGTCGCGCTGGGCCGTGCAGCTGGGCTTCATCGACCGCGCGGAGTTCGCGGACTTTGCGGGCGGCCTGGCATCGCAGGTGCGCGCGGCCTATGCCAACTGGTCGCAGGTGAGCGCCGCGTACATCGCGGCGGGCCTGATCTGGCAGTACTCCGATGCGCGTGAAGAGCACCTGCTGCGCACCAACCGCCTGCTGTTGAGCGACACGCGCAGCCCGTGGCGCAGCGTGCCTTTCGCCTGACGCAGCCCTAGTCCTTCGCCCTCAGCGCGTACACCGCATAGATCGGCACGCCGAGAAAGAACAGCACCATCGGCGCGAACAGCGTGTAGGGCCAGCCGATGCCTTCCATCACGCGGTAGGTGCCGTCCAGGTGCAGGCGCGGATGGGGCTGCGTGAGGTCTTCGTACCGGCGCAGGCCCCACTGGAACTCCGCGCCGGTCGCGCGCACCGAAGGGTGCTGGCGCGCGCGGCCCACGGCCAGCCAGCACATCGCGTCGAAGGCCAGCACCGAACCCGCAGGCGCGCGCTCGCCGAAGGTGGTGAACACGGCGTTCACCTGCTCGGGCGTGAGGTACATCAGCACGCCCTCGGTGAACAGGAAGACCGGCTGCGCCTGGCGCTTGCGCGGCAGGCCGAGCTGCTCCCACCAGCCGGGCGCCGTGAGGTCGAGTTCGCGCAGGTCGTGGCGCGGATGCGTTTCGGGCAGCAGCTCGCGGCGCAGGGCCAGCACCTCGGGCAGGTCGGCGTCGGTCATGCGCGACTTGCCGTCGTCCAGCCATTGGAAGTAGTGGCTCAGGCCGCAGCCCAGGTTCACGACGCGCGCGCCCGGGTGCAGCTTGAGGAAGTCCTGCGCCAGGCTGCGAAAGCGCCGCGTGCGCGCGAGGATGCCGTAGATGGTCGTGCGGTCGTCAGGCAGGGCGTGGTCGTCGTCGCGGATCTGCTCCAGGATGCCGGCGGCGTAGGCGTCGCGCACGGCCATCTGCGGAAAGAGCGCATCGCCCGAAGCCCGCGCGGCCAGCGGAATTCGCAAGGTGGACGGCACGGCCGAGAGCTTGCGCGCGGATTTGCCGGTGGTCATGAATGCGGGGGCAGGGCCATGCGCAAAGTCTGGCCGCTCCCGTGCGTGCGGGCAAGTCAGTCTTTGGTGTTGCCCGCGGGCGGGCGCTGGCGCGCGAGGTGGCGGTACACGGTGCTGCGGTGAACGCCGAGCCGGCGGGCCGCGCGCGCCACGTCGTGGTCGCAGGCGCGCAGGGCTTCGTCGATGGCGTGGCGCGTGATGGTCTGCAGCGGTGCGTTGGGTTGCGACAGTGTGGCTTCGCTGACGTCGGCAACGGGTGCGGCGTCTTGCAGGTGCGCGGGCAGCGCATCGGCCGTCACCGCATCGCCCGGGTCGGCCAGCGCCACGAGCGCGCGCAGCACGCTGCGCAGCTCGCGCACGTTGCCGGGCCAGCGGTAGGCGGCCAGGCGTTCGAGCGCATCGTTCTCCAGGCACAGGTGCTTGGCGGCGCCGCCCGATTCGAGGAACAGCCGCGCGATCAGCGCGCGACGGTCGGCACGCTCGTGCAGCGCGGGCAGGGCGACGGTGAAGCCGGCCACGCGGTACATCAGGTCGGCGCGAAAGCGCCCCGCCTCGACCAGCGCGGGCAGGCCGGCGTGCGTGGCGCAAATCAAATCGAAATCGACCGCCACGCCCTGGCCGCCGCCCAGCGGCGTGACCACGCGCCCTTCGAGCACGCGCAGCAGGCGCGTCTGCAGCGCGAGCGGGATCTCGGCGATCTCGTCGAGAAACAGCACCCCGCCGTGCGCTTCGCGGATGCGACCCGGCATGCCCTTGCGGCGCGCGCCGGTGAAGGCGCCTTCTTCGTAGCCGAACAGTTCGGCCTCGATCAGCGTCTCGGGCAGCGAGGCGCAATCGACCGCCACGAACGGGCCCGCGCTGCGGCGGCTGGCGGCGTGCAGGCGGCGTGAGAACACCTCCTTGCCGCTGCCGGTTTCGCCATTCACCAGCACCGGCACGCCTTCGTTGAGCACGCGCACGGCGCGCGCCAGCAATGGGCGCACCACGTCGTCGTTGTCGACGGGGGCGGCGTTCGCGGTCATCACCTGCCGCGCGCCACCGGAGCGGCCCGTGCCGCTGTTCGCCGTGCCCGTGCGCTCCATGACCGTCGCGATCTGCCGTCCGCCCGGCAGCGTGAGCAGGCTGCGCCGGTGCTCCATGCGCGGCCACTGCGCGCCCAGGAATTCTTCGGCATCGAGGTCGAGCAGGCCCTCCCACGTGCGCCCGAACAGGTCGAGCGCCACGCGGTTGGCGGCCACGATGCGCCCGCCCTCGATCACCATCAGCCCTTCGCGCGCGGTGCCGATCAGCGCCGGCCGCGCATGGAAGCGCAGCACGTGGCCCGAGGCCTCGGCCAGCAGCATGCGGTGCTCGACCTGCTGCGCCGCCATGCGCACCAGGCCCAGGGCATGGTGGTTCACGCGCGCGGTCTCGCCCGAGATGTCGAGCGCGCCGGCCAGCTCGCCGCGTCCGCTGAAGATGGGCGCCGCCGCGCAGCCCAGCCGGCCGTTCTGCGCCAGGTAGTGCTCGCCGCCCAGCACCATCAGCGCCACGCGCTCGGCCAGCGCGGTGCCGATGGCGTTGGTGCCGCGGTGGCTCTCCGACCATTCCACGCCCGGCTGCAGCGCCACGCGCTGGGCCTTGGGCAGGAAGTCGGGGCTGCCGATCTCTTCGAGGATCAGGCCGCTGGCGTCCGACAGCGCGACGATGCAGCCATTGCCCACCGCATGCTCGGCGAGCCCGTCGAGCTCGGGCTGCGCGCAGCTGAGCAGGCGCATCGCCTGCTCGCGGCGCTCGTTGAGCAGCGAAGGCGCCATGGGCGTCGGGTCGATGCAGTGCGGATCGACCGGCCGGCTGCGCTGCCACGAGCGCGAGATGTGCGGCGCGATCCACGGCGCCGGGTCGCGGCCCTGCGCGAAGAACAGCTCACGCGCTTGTGCGACGCTGACCGAGGGGGCGGAAGCTTCACTCATCTTGCGGAACTCCGTGGGCGGGGATTGCCGGCGATTCGCCTTGTGCGACATCGTAGTCGCCGCCGTCGCGCGCATCTGTCGCAGATTGCGAATGGAAACCCTCTGCGCGGGCCGCGCCCCTGTGGCGCGGGGCTTGGGGATTGTCCCGATCCGCGCGGGTATGCCGCTTGCGGTGCCTGTGCGGGCCGCCGCATGTCGCGGTGCCCGTTCACACCTTACCCAACGGAGACAACCCATGGACATGCTCGAACCGGGCAAATTCGGTACCGCAGTGCCTTTCAAGAAGCGCTACGGCAACTACATCGGCGGCGAATGGGTCGCGCCGGTGGAGAACCAGTATTTCGGGAACATCACGCCCGTCACCGGCAAGGTCTTCTGCGAAGTGCCGCGCTCCAGCGCCGCCGACATCGAGCGCGCGCTCGACGCCGCCCACAAGGCCAAGGGCGCCTGGGGCCGCACCTCGACCACCGAGCGCGCCAACATCCTGAACCGCATCGCCGACCGCATGCAGGAAAACCTGGCCATGCTGGCCGCCGCCGAGACCTGGGACAACGGCAAGCCGATCCGCGAGACCATGGCCGCCGACCTGCCGCTGGCCATCGACCACTTCCGCTACTTCGCCTCGTGCGTGCGCTCGCAGGAGGGCGGCATCAGCGAGATCGACCACGAAACCTTCGCGTACCACTTTCACGAACCCATCGGCGTGGTCGGCCAGATCATTCCGTGGAACTTCCCGATCCTCATGGCCGTGTGGAAGCTCGCGCCCGCGCTGGCGGCCGGCAACTGCGTGGTGCTCAAGCCCGCCGAGCAGACGCCGGTGTCGATCCTGGTGCTGCTGGAGGTCATCGGCGACCTGCTGCCGCCGGGCGTGCTCAACGTGGTCAACGGCTTCGGCGTGGAGGCGGGCAAGCCGCTGGCGTCGAGCAACCGCATCGGCAAGATCGCCTTCACCGGCGAGACCACCACGGGCCGGCTGATCTCGCAGTACGCGAGCCAGAACCTCATTCCGGTCACGCTGGAGCTGGGCGGCAAGTCGCCCAACATCTTCTTTGCCGACGTGATGGAGCGCGACGACGCCTTCTTCGACAAGGCGCTCGAAGGCTTCACGATGTTCGCGCTGAACCAGGGCGAGGTCTGCACCTGCCCGAGCCGCGCACTGATCCAGGAATCGATCTACGACCGCTTCATGGAGCGCGCATTGAAGCGCGTGGCCGCCATCAAGCAGGGCAGCCCGCTCGACGCGGCCACCATGATCGGCGCGCAGGCCTCGAGCGAGCAGCTGGAAAAGATCCTGTCGTACCTGGACATCGGCCGGCAGGAGGGCGCGCAGGTGCTCATCGGCGGTGAACGCCAGCAACTCGACGGCGACCTGGCCGACGGCTACTACGTGAAGCCGACCGTGTTCCGCGGCCACAACAAGATGCGCATCTTCCAGGAGGAAATCTTCGGACCGGTCGTGTCGGTCACCACCTTCAAGGACGAGGAAGAAGCGCTGGCGATTGCCAACGACACGCTCTACGGCCTGGGCGCCGGCGTGTGGAGCCGCGACATGAACCGCGCCTTCCGCATGGGCCGCGGCATCCAGGCGGGGCGCGTGTGGACCAACTGCTACCACCAGTACCCGGCGCATGCGGCCTTCGGCGGCTACAAGCAGTCGGGCATCGGACGCGAGAACCACAAGATGATGCTCGACCACTACCAGCAGACCAAGAACCTGCTCGTGAGCTACAGCGAGAACAAGCTGGGTTTCTTCTGATGACCGGCGAGGTCCTGCGCGTCACCGCGACCGACGCGGCGCTCGCGCTCATCGATGACCTCGCCGCACGGCACGGCCCGCTGATGTTCCATCAGTCGGGCGGCTGCTGCGACGGCAGCGCGCCCATGTGCTACGCCCAGGGCGAGTTCATCGTGGGCGACTACGACCGGCTGCTGGGCCGCATCGGCGGCATGCCGTTCTACATCAGCGGGCCGCAGTTCGAGTACTGGCAGCACACGCAGCTGATCATCGACGTGGTGCCGGGGCGCGGCGGGATGTTCTCGCTGGAGGGGCCGCTGGGGGTGCGCTTCCTGACGCGCTCGCGGTTGTTCACGGAGGCGGAGTGGGCGGTGCTCGAGGCCGAGGGGGCGGAGTAGGGCCCCGGCCGGTCGTCAGTGCGACGAGGCGAGCAGCTGCCGCACCAGCAGCTGCGTCGCGGGCGTCAGCGCCGCGCCCGTCTTCGTCGCCATCAGCAGGCGCCGCGTGGCCCAGGCGTCCTTCAGGTGCACCACCTTCAGGTCGAGCGCGGCCACCTGCGCCTTGCAGGCGGCCAGCGGCACCACGCCGATGCCGAGGTTGGCTGCGATCATGTGGCACATCGCATCGAAGCTGCGCACCTGCACGCGCAGCCGCATCGGAATGCCCGCTTGTTCGGCCGCGCGCGAGGTCAGTTCGAGCAGCGAGCTGCTGCGGTTCAGCCCCACGAACTCGTGCGCGAGGCAGGTCTTGAAGTCGACCTGCTTCGCACGCAGGCGAGCCAGCGGGTGCGGCCTGGCGCACAGCACCACGAGCTCGTCGGTCTGAAAGGGCGCGACGTCCAGGCCGTAGGCGGGCGTGTTCTCGGCGAACACGCCCACGTCGGCGAGGCCGTCGACCAGCGCGCGCACGATGTCGCCGCTCAGCTGCTCCTCGACCTCGACGCGGATATCGGGATGCTGTCCGAGGAAGGCCGCCAGCGTGGTCGGCAGGAACTCCGTCAGCGCCGACATGTTGGCCCACAGCCGCACATGGCCGCGCACGCCGCTGGCGTAGTCACCCAGCTCGTTGCTGAACTGCTCGAAGCCCTGGAAGAGGCGCATCGCATGCTGCATCGCCACATGCCCGGCCGGTGTGAGCGCGATGCCCTGGGCGCTGCGTTCGAGCAGCTTGGAGCCCGTGGCGGCTTCGAAGTCGGACAGGCGCCGGCTCGCCGCCGAGAGCGCGAGGTGACACGCTTCCGCGCCCTTGGTGATGCTGCCCGACTGCGCCACGGCGCAGAACAGGCGCAGCGTCACGAAATCGACACGCGCGGGGTTGATGGTGCTGGCCATCGGCGGATTCTAGAGAGCGCGCCAGTGCCGAAAGTCATGCGCATGGGTTAAAAGAATTTTTGACATGTTATGTCGCTGCACCTATAGTGAATCCATCGAAGCATCGCGCGCTTCCCACGGTAGACAACCCAAAGGAGAGGTATGCAATCACTGCTGGATCAACTCGAAGGCCTCGATGTGCTGGCCGGTGCCGCGATGGGCGGGCTGTCTGTTCAGCTGCAGCCGATTCCGGGCAGTACGCCGGTGGTGCAGGTGAGCATCGAAGGGCGTGACGAGCTGCCGATCTTCGTCACCAGCTCCGACATGCAGATCATCTGCATCTGCTACCTCTGGACCGAAGAAGACGTGAAGCCTGCGCGGCGCACCGAGCTGCTCGAATCGCTGCTCGACCTCAATCCGTCGGTGCCGCTGTCGTCCTTCGGGCGCGTCGGCGGGCGCTACGTGCTCACGGGGGCGCTGGGGCGCAACGCGAGCGTGGAAGACATCGCACGCGAAGTGGCCGTGCTCAGCGACAACGCGCTCGATGCACTCGACGCCTTGTCCGAATTCCTGAATTAAGCGGAGATCATCATGACAGTCATCAAGAAGCTGGTCACCTTGCTGCGCGGCAGCGCCCGCGAAATCGGCGAGAGCGTGATCGACAGCAACGCCACGCGCATCTACGAGCAGGAAATCATCGACGCCAAGCACAGCATCGAGAAGGCCAAGGGCGACCTCACGGGCGTCATGGCCAAGGAGATGCAGTCGGCCCGCGAAATCGAACGCCTGAAGGGCGAGGTCGCGCGTTACGAAGGCCTGGCGCTCGAAGCCCTCAACAAGACCCAGGAAGGCCTGGCGCTCGACGTGGCGTCCAAGGTCGGCACGCTCGAACAGGAACTCGAGGAGCAGGCCAAGGCCCACGCCTCGTATGCGCTGCAGGTGTCGCGGCTCAAGGACCTGATCAAGTCGGCCGAGGCGCGCATCCGCGAGCACGAGCGCGAGATCGGCATCGCCAAGACCACCGAGAGCGTCTACCGCGCCACGCAGTCGATCTCCGAGAACATCGGCAGCGGCGGCTCGCGCCTGGCCAGCGCACGCGAATCGCTGGAGCGCATCCGCTCGCGTCACGAAGACCTGTCCGACCGCATGACGGCGGGCCAGCAGCTCGAAGACGAGTTCGGCCACAGCGCGCTCGAAAAGAAGCTGGCCGCGGCAGGCATCGGCAATGATGCCGACCGCACCGGCAAGGTGATGGAGCGCATCCGCGCCCGGCAGGCCACGCCGGCCGAACCGCCCAAGCCGTCCGAACCGGCGTCGGAGTGACGATGGTGCGGGTCAAGCCGGTACGCTGGCAAGGCTCGGACGAGGCGATCCGCGCGGTCCAGGTGGCCTTCGACGTGGAAGAAGCCGTGCTCGAGGCCGTGCGCACCGCGGCGTTCGAGCAGCATGTGTCCACGCCCGACCAGATCCGGCAGGTGCTGGGGCTGGCGACCACCTCGAAGCCGAAGCGGCCGCGTCTCACGGTGTCGTTGAACACGGCCGACTACGAATTCCTGGCGGCGCGGTATGGTCTGTCACCCGACGACCGCCTGGCCATCAAGGAGAGGGCCACGCGCGAACTGATTGCCTTTGCAGGCAAGGCGAACAAGAAGAACACCGGCACGAAGAAGCCGGGCGGCAGGTAAGAAGAAAAGAGAACAACAACCAACCCGCACGCGGGAGGATCAATGGGCGATTTCATGGGAGCGGTGACGGGGTACCCCACCGCGATCTACACGGTGCTTCTCGGCGTCGTGGTGATCTATTGGGTGCTCGCGGTGGTCGGCATGGTCGACTTCGAGAGCAGCGGGATCGACGTCGACCTGCAGACGCATGCCGATGGCGACACCAGCGACATGGGCCAGATCGCGAGCTACGTGGTCGCCTTCGGCCTGAACGGCGTGCCGTTCTCGGTGGCCGTCAGCCTGCTGGTGCTCGTGGCCTGGACGCTCTCGTGCCTGGGCGGCGAGTGGCTGCTGCCGCTGGTGCCGACGATGGTGCTCAAGCTGGTGGCCGGCACGGTGCTGCTGGTGGTCAGCGCGGCCCTTGCCATCCCGGTGACGGCGGTGGCCATCCGCCCGCTCAAGGGCCTCTTCGTGAGCCACACGGCCGTGAGCAATGCGGCGCTGGTGGGCCAGGTCTGCCGCGTCGTCACCGGCGTGGTGAACGAGAAAGACGGCCGTGCCGAAGTGGCGCGCCGGGGCGCCAGCCTCAACATCCGCGTCTGGGCGCCCACGCCCAACGCCCTCAAGCGCGGCTCGCACGCGCTCATCCTCGAATACGACGAGGTGGCCGCGCGCTACCTCATCGCGGCGCACGAAGACATCGTCTGAGAAGGCGTGAACGAACCCGCCATGTCCGTTCATCGGCCACGCCGGATTCATTCACACCGTCTGACTGCGCGCATTCCTCACCCAAGTTCGTTCGCTCGCTCTTAAAGCATCTGGAGAAAAAATGGAGCCCATCATCTTCGCCGTGGTCATACTGGCCGTCGTCATCCTCGGCCTGTTCGCGATGTTCGCCAAGTTCTATCGCAAGATCGAACAGGGCCACGCGCTCATCGTGAACACGCTGCGCGCCGAGCCCGAGGTGACCTTCACCGGCCGCATGGTCTACCCGATCATCCACAAGGCCGAGCTGATGGACATCTCGGTCAAGACCATCGAGATCGACCGCTCGGGCAACGAAGGCCTCATCTGCCGCGACAACATCCGCGCGGACATCAAGGTGAAGTTCTTCGTGCGCGTGAACAAGACCGCTGACGACGTGCTGAAGGTGGCGCAGGGTATCGGCTGTGCACGGGCATCGAACCACGAGACGCTCGAAGAGCTGTTCTCGGCCAAGTTCTCCGAAGCGCTCAAGACGGTGGGCAAGTCGATGGACTTCGTCGACCTGTACCAGGCGCGCGACGGCTTCCGCGACGAGATCATCAGCCAGATCGGCAACGACCTCTCGGGCTACGTGCTCGAAGACGCCGCCATCGACTACCTCGAGCAGACCCCGCTGTCGGAGCTGGACGCCAACAACATCCTCGATGCGCAGGGCATCAAGAAGATCACCGAGCTGACGGCGGTCGAGCACGTGCGCACCAACGAACTGCGCCGCAACGAGGAAATGCAGATCAAGAAGAAGAACGTCGAGACGCAAGAAGCGTTGCTCGAACTCGAGCGCCAGCAGGCCGATGCCACAGCGCGCCAGCAACGCGAAATTGCCAGCGTGCGCGCCCGCGAAGAAGCCGAGACCTCCAAGATCCAGTCCGAAGAGCGCACCAAGTCCGAAACCGCGCGCCTCATGGCCGAGCAATCCGTCTCGGTGCAGCAGGAGAACGTGCAGCGCGAAAAGGAAGTGGCCGAGAACAACCGCAAGCGCGCGGTGGCCATCGAGGAAGAAAAGGTCACGCGCGCCCGCGACCTCGAGATCGTCGATCGCGAGAAGGAAGTGACCCTGCAGCGCATCGAGAAGGACAAGGCCGTCGAAGTGCAGAAGAAGGCCATTGCCGACGTGATCCGCGAGCGCATCGTGGTCGAGCGCACCGTGGCCGAGCAGGAAGAGGCCATCAAGGAACTGCGCGTGGTGGCCGAGGCCGAGCGCACCAAGAAGTCGGTCGTGATCATGGCCGAAGGCCAGGCCGAAGAGAAGATGGTGCTCGACGTGAAGGCCGCCGAAACGCAAGAGAAGCGCGCCCGCCACAAGGCCGCCGAAGAACTCACGCTGGCCGATGCCAAGCTCAAGGTGGCCGAGCGCGACGCCGAATCGAAGAAGCGCGAAGCCGAGGGCGTGGAAGCCATTTCCGCCGCACCGGGCCTGGCCGCTGCCAAGGTCGAAATCGCCACGGCCCAGGCCAAGCTCGCAAGCTTCGAAGCCGAGGCTTCGGGCAAGGAAAAGCTGGGCCTGGCCGACGTGCATGTGCGCCAGGCCGATGCCGACGCGATCCTCAAGGCCGGCCAGGCCGATGCGCAGGTCATCGAGGCCCGCTCGCAGGCCGAAGCGGCCGGCATGCGTGCCAAGTTCGAAGCCGAAGCCTCGGGCAAGGAAAAGCTCGGCCTCGCCGAAGTCAACGTGCGCACGGCCGACGCCGAGGCCACGCTCAAGTCGGGCCAGGCCGATGCGCAGGTGATCGAAGCCCGCTTCAACGCCGAGGCGAAGGGCCTGCACGAGAAGTTCGAGGCCATGAAGTCCATGAGCCCCGAGACCCGCGACCACGAAGAATTCCGCATGCGCCTGGAAAAGTCGCACATCGAAACCATGAAGGGCATCGACGCGCAGACGTCCATCGCCAAGGAACAGGCCGATGTGCTGGGCACCGCGCTCGCCAACGCCAAGATCGACATCGTGGGCGGCTCGGGCGACTACTTCGACAGCTTCGTGCGCTCGCTCTCCGTGGGCAAGGGCATCGACGGCGTCATCTCCAAGAGCCAGGCGGTGCAGGTCGCCTTCAAGGAACAGCTCTCGGGCGAGCGCGACGTGGTGAAGGACCTGCGCGACATCGTCGGCGCGCTGGGCAATTCGTCGGGCGAAATCCAGAACCTCAGCGTCGCCTCGCTGATGAGCAAGATCGCCAGCGACGGCACCGAGAGCCAGAAGTCGGCGCTGCAGAACCTGATCTCCTCCTTCCGCAACTGAGCCGGGGGCGCGCGATGAACCCGAACCTGAAGTGCAGTTGCGCCGCCCATGCCGTGATGCAGCCCGTCGCACTCGCCGAAGCCTTGCTCGGCGTGCAGTGCGGCGACTGCCACGGCATGGTGATGGACATGGACGACTGGCGCAGCTGGAAGGCCGCCGACCCGAAGCGCGTGCCGCATGAGGTCGACGACGAGGTGATCGAGGTGTTCGACATCGCTGCCGTGCGCCACTGCCCGGAATGCGAGCGCCTGATGCAGCGGCTGCGCGTGAGCGCCGGGCCTGACTTCCGCATCGACCGCTGCGTGGCCTGCCAGAACCTCTGGTTCGACCAGGGCGAATGGCGCGCCCTCGTGAGCCGTGGCCTGGCCGGCCGGCTCGACGAGCTGTTGTCCGACGGCTGGCAGCGCCGGCTGCAGACCGAGGAGGTGCGCGAGGCGCGTCTGGCCGCACTGCGCCGCCGCTACGGCGACGACTGCATCGACGAGCTGGACCGCATCCGCGCCTGGCTCGACACCCAGCCTCACCGCGACGAATTGCTCGCACTGCTGCGCGCGGACTGACCGCGCCGATCCATGCAACCCACCGACGACACCGCAGCGCCGCCCGGCGCCCAGGCCCCCATCGACCCCACCGAAGCGCTGGTCTCCGGCAGCGGCAGCTACGACCTGCTGAAGAAGCGGCTCGAAACCCAGGGCGAGGGCCTGCTGAAGAAGACGCAGGCGCTCAACGAGCAGCGGCTGGCCGAGTTCGGCCGTTCCGACCAAGCGCTGATTCTGCGTACCCGCGCGCGCACCGAGAACAACGCCGTGGCGCGCGACATCGTGCGCATCGGCGACCTGCTGCTGTTCGGCTACAACGTCTTCATCGGCCTGCGCAAGGAAACGGCCGTGGGCGACGTGTTCGGCCTGTACCGGCTCGCATCGCCGGGCGAAGCCGCCACCGAGAACGACGAGCTGCAGCCCGTGCCGCTGGTCGGCACCTTCCTGGAAGACGCGCGTTTCGCCTCCGACTTCCGCGAGCTCTACGCCTACTACAAGCAGGCCACGCTGCTGCAGCTGCGCGTCACGCAGGACAAGCTGCTCGCCTCGTTCCAGATCGGCCAGCAGCTGCACGACGTGCGCGTGTTCCGCTGGGCCATCGAGCGCAACGGCAACATCAACTACATCGACAACCGCGGCGAGCGCGACATCGCCTTGCCCGCGAGCCACGATTTCGAGTGGACCGTGGCCACGCGCGAAGACCACGTGGGCGGCAAGCATCCGCACGTGAACGTGCTCGACACGGTGTTCGTCGAGACGCTGGGCGGCGACCTCACGGTCAAGATCGAGAACAACACCGAGACCGGCCTGGGTATCTACAGCGAGCCGGTGGAGGACAAGAGCCAGTCGCTCACCGACGCCGAGATCGCCTGGGCCAAGCTGGGCATGCTGATCCTGCTGCGCGTGAAGCCCTACCGCGAGCAGGTCACGCGCTACCTGGTGTTCAACATCCGCACGCAGCAGGTCGAGCGCATCGACGCCATCGGCGGCTCCTGCGTGCAGCTGCCCGAAGACCACGGCATCATTTTTCCGGGCGGCTACTACCTGCAGTCGGGCGAGTACAAGCGCTTCGACCTGCCGGCCGAAGTGGTGGAAAACCTGCGCTTCAAGCGCATGCTGCGCTCGCCCAACGGCGAAGACGTGGCCTATGTGTTCTACGACCCGAAGCCGGGGCGCTATGCGCTCTTCAACTACAACCTGATCGACAAGAAGCTCGCCACGCCGATCATCGCCAACGGCTACGCTCGCTTTGCCGACGGCCGCATGCTGGTGTTCAACGGCGACGACGTCGAGCCCACGCGCGTGCACCCGATGCAGCTGTGGCAGACGCCTTTCGCCAGCGAAGAGCACGTGAGCGCGCAGCCGCCCGCCACCGGCTTCTTCGGCAAGATCGGCAACGCCGAGCTGGTGCGCGGCGTGAGCGACCTCATGGGCATCGCCCGCGCGGTGCGCGAGCAGGCGCCCACGCGCGCCGCCTACGAAGACCTGATCCGCCAGTGCACCCGCGTGAGCGACGCCTACTTCTGGCTCGACGCGCCCGAGGCCACCGGCCTCATGGCCGAGCTGCGCAGCATCGCCGAGGTGGCGCGCAGCACGCTGGCCGAGTTCGAAAAGGTTGACACCATCCGCCGCGAAACCGCGCGTGCGCTGGCCCGCGCGGAAGACGAGCAGCACGCGCTGCTGGTCGACATTGCCAGCACCCTCTGGCGCGCCCCCGACGATTTCGTGAAGGCGCTGGGCCGGCTGCGCGAACGGCGCGGCGCGCTGCAGATGCTCAAGGAGCTGCGCTACGCCGACCTGCCGCGCATCGCCGCGATGGACGCCGCGCTCGAGGTCGAGCAGCAACGCATCGGCGAGCGCGCGATGCAGTTCCTGGCGGCCGATACGGCCTTCCACGGCCAGCGCCAGGCGCTGGACAAGCTTGCGCTCGAACTGCCGAACCTGGCCACCTCGCCCGCGCTCGGCCAGATGCTGGCCACGCTCGACGAGCAGGCCGCCGGCCTCGACCTGCTGACCGAGCAGCTGGGCAGCCTGCCGGGCGGCGACGCGGTGATCCGCACGTCGATCCTCGACCGCATCTCGCTGATTTACGCCGACATCAACCGCATGCGTGCCGATGCACGCGCGCGGCGCAAGTCGCTGGGCGCGACCGAGGCGCGCGCGGAGTTCGGCGCGCAGTTCAAGCTCTTCAGCCAGGCGGTCGAGAACGCGCTGGAGTTCGCCGACACGCCCGAGAAGTGCGACGACGCGCTCACGCGCCTGCTGGCGCAGCTGGAGGAAATCGAAGGCCGCTTCGCCGAGCAGGAAGACTTCCTGGCCGACATCGCCGAGAAGCGCGAGACCGTGTACGAGGCGCTGTCCGCGCGCCGCCAGAGCCTGGTCGACGCCCGCCAGCGCCGCGCGCAGGGCGTGGTCGACGCGGCAGGGCGCATCCTCGACGGCATCCCGCGGCGCATCGCGCAGTTCGGAGACCTGACGCAGGTGCACAGCTACTTCGCGGCCGACCCGATGATCGGCAAGCTGCACACGCTGATCGCCGACCTGCGCACGCTGGGCGCCGCGGTGCCGGCCGACGAACTCGACACGCGCCTGAAGACCGCGCGCGACCAGGCGCTGCGCTCCATCCGCGACAAGCGCGAGCTGGTGAGCGAGGGCGGCGACACGCTGCGGCTCGGTCGCCACGCCTTCACCGTGCACCGCCAGCCGGTCGACCTGACGCTCGTGGCCCGCGACGAGGGCATGGCCTACCAGGTGACGGGCACCGACTACCAGAGCCCGGTCGATGAACCCCGGCTGCTGCCGCTGCAGCGCTACTGGAGCCAGTCGCTGGTGTCCGAGACGCCCGAGCTGTCGCGTGCCGAGTACCTCGCCGGCCGCCTGCTGGAGGCGCTGCTCGACGGCAAGGCCGAGCGCACCTGGGCCGAGGTGCTCACGCTGCTGGCCGAAGACCCGCTGCATCCGCAGCTGCTCGACATGGTTCGCCGCTTCGCTGCGGCGCGCTACCAGGAGGGCTACCAGAAGGGCATCCACGACGACGACGCGATGCGCCTGCTGGGCGCGCTCGTCGGCATGCAGGACCAGGCGGGCCTGCTCGCCTGGGGCCCGACCGAACGCGCGCTGGCCTTGCTCTACTGGCAGCACGGCCACCTGATCGCGCACCGCGAATCGATGCTGCGCCGCGCGCGTGCCGCGATGCAGATGCTGGCGCTGTTCGGCCGGCGAGATGCGCTGGAGCAGCTCGAAGCCGACATCGCGCGCGCACTGAACCACTTCGCCCGCGACGTGGTGCCCGACCTGCTGCCTGTGGCCGACACCGCGAACGACGAAACACGCGACGCGCACGACGGCCGCGTGACCACCTTGTGCGACCAGGCCGCCGCATACCTCGTGCGCGAACTCGCCGGCCCGCATGGGGGCGAGGCCTGGGCCGTGTCGGGTGCAGGCGAGGACCTCGCGGCGGCCTTGCTGCGCGAACTGGAGCGCGGCGGCCGGCGCGATGCGTGGCAGCACGACCTCGATGCCGCACCGCCGGCCGAGCGCTGGCGCCTGGCGCGCGACTGGGTGCGCGCCTACGCGACGCACCAGGCGCCGCAATCGGTCGACTGGACCGACGACGCGGCCAGCGTGCTGGCCATGCCATTGCAGCGCACCCGCGTCAACGCGGCGCTCGACCGCACCGTCGAGGGTCTGCGTGGCGAGCACCCGCGCGTCGCCGAAGGGCGCCTCACGCTGAACCTCAACGACTTCTGGCGCCGCTTCCTGTTCCACACGATGCACGCGGTGCCGGGCTACGAGGCGCTGCACAGCCTGCGCCACGAGCTGCTCGAGCGCGAGAAGGCGCGGCTCAAGCTGAGCCAGTTCCAGGCCAAGCCGCTGTCGACTTTCGTTCGCAACCAGCTGATCGACGAGCTGTACCTGCCGATCATTGGCGACAACCTCGCCAAGCAGATCGGCTCGGCGGGCGAGGGCAGCCGAACCGACCGCATGGGCCTGCTGCTGCTGATCTCGCCGCCCGGCTACGGCAAGACCACGCTCATGGAGTACGTGGCCGATCGGCTCGGGCTGATCTTCGTGCGCATCAACTGCCCGGCGCTGGGCCATGGCGTCACGGCCATCGACCCGGTGAACGCGCCCAACAGCGCCGCGCGGCAGGAGCTGGAAAAGCTCAACCTGGGCCTGGCGATGGGCAGCAACGTGATGCTGTACCTGGACGACATCCAGCACACCAGCCCCGAGTTCCTGCAGAAGTTCATCGCGCTGGCCGACGGCACGCGCCGCATCGAGGGTGTGTGGAACGGCGAGCCGCGCAGCTACGACATGCGTGGCAAGCGCTTCGCGATCGTGATGGCGGGCAACCCGTACACCGAGTCGGGCGACGTGTTCAAGATCCCCGACATGCTGGCCAACCGCGCCGACATCTACAACCTGGGTGACGTGCTCTCGGGCCGCGAGGCGGCGTTCGCGCTCTCGTACATCGAGAACAGCCTGACCTCCAACCCCACGCTGATGCCGCTGGCCTCGCGCGATCCGAAGGACGTGCAGCTGCTGGTGAAGATGGCGCAGGGTCACGACGTGCCGAGCAGCGCGCTCTCGCACGCCTACAGTTCGGTCGAGCTGGAAGAGATCAAGGCGCTGCTGCAGCGCCTGTTCCGGGCGCGCGACCTGCTGCTGAAGGTGAACCTCGCGTACATCGAATCGGCCGCGCAGCAGGAGGCCTACCGTGTCGCGCCGCCGTTCAAGCTGCAGGGCAGCTACCGCAACATGACCAAGCTGGCCGGCAAGATCACGCCGCTGATGCGCGACGACGAGCTCGATGCGCTGTTGCGCGACCACTACCGCGGCGAAGCGCAGACGCTGACCACCGGCGCGGAAGAAAACCTGCTGCGCCTCGCGCAACTGCTGGGCAGCCCGACGCCGGAGGAAAGCGCGCGCTGGACCGCCATCTGCGACGAGTTCGTGCGCCAGCGCAAGCTCGGTGGCGCCGACGTGGACGGCAGCCAGCGCATCGCGAGCAGCATGCTCGATGTGGCGCGTGCGGTCGATGCACTCAAGCCCGAGCCCAAGCCTGCTGCCGAGGGACCGAACGAGAGCCAGCGCCTGGCTGACGCCATGCTGCAGATCGCCGTGACCTACCGCGAGCTGATCCTGCCGCTGGTGACCGCCACCGAACGCCGGCTCGAACTCGACCGCTCGATCAAGCAGGACATGGAGCGCCTCGCGGCCGAGGTGCAGGCCACGCGGGCCGCGCCCAAGCGCGTGCCACCGCCACCATCTCCGCCCAAAGCCGACAAGGATCACTGATGTCCGCATTGCCCGAACTGCTGGCCCAACTCGACGCCACCCTGGCCGACGCGCGCCTGAGCGACGACGAGCGCCGCGTGCTGGTCCACACCCTGCGCGAAGCCTCGCCGCCCGAAGACGGCCTGCGCCAGCTGCGCAACCGCGCCTTCGACCTCGTGCGCTCGCGCACCGCCGACCCCGAGCAGCTGTCGCTGCTCAAGTGGCTCGAAGGCGTGGTGCGTGCGATCGACACCGGCCGCTCGCCCGACAGCGTCACGGTGCGCTCGCAGGCCTATTTCAGCCCGGGCACGGCCTGCCTGCAGGCGATCAACCAGCAACTGCGAACGGCGAAGCGCGCGGTCGACCTGTGCGTGTTCACGCTCTCGGACGACCGCATCACCGCCGAGGTGCTGGCGGCGCACCGGCGTGGCGTGACGGTGCGCTTCATCACCGACAACGACAAGGAATACGACCGCGGCAGCGACGTCGGCCAGCTGCGCGCGGCGGGCATTCCGGTGGCGGTGGACCGTACGGAGGCCCACATGCACCACAAGTTCGCGATCTTCGACGGCGCGCGGCTGCTCAACGGCAGCTACAACTGGACCCGCAGCGCCTGCGAGTACAACGAGGAGAACCTGGTGCTGAGCAACGACCCGCCGCTGGTGCGCCGCTTCGCGGACGAATTCGACACCTTGTGGAAAGAACTGCAGGCCCCCTGATGCCAAGACGAATCGACTACGACTGGGAGCTGCCCGCCGCCATGCAGCAGCGGCTGGGCGGAAGCACCTACGGCGCGCAGCGCATCATCCACGAGCAGGAGCACCTGATGGTGATCCTGCACGAGCCGCCCTCGGGCACCGGCGCCGAGCGCAAGCCCATCGTGTTCCTGCGCAAGCCCGACGGCGCATGGCTGCACAAGGGCAACAACCCCGGCGAGCGCGCGCTCGCCAAGCTGCTCGAAAGCTACCGCGCGGCGTTCAGCACCTTCGAGATCCGCCACCAGGCCGCCGAGACCTCGGAAGACCTGTTCCAGATCCTCGGCCCGCTGATCCCGCTCACCCGCGCCGCGCGGAACATGCAGGACACCCTGCAGGCCGCGCGCGATGCGGTGAAGGGCGACCTGATGCTCATCGACCAGCGCGACCTCGCGGTGGAGATCGCACGCGGCTTCGAGCTGCTGCTGGCCGACACGCGCATGTCGCTCGACTACCGGCTCGCACGCGCCGCCGAGGCGCAGGCGCACTCGGCCCTCGAGATGAGCCGTGCGCAGCACAAGCTCAACACCATCGCCGCACTGACCTTTCCGCTCATGGCCATCGGCGCGGCCTTCGGCATGAACCTGCACAGCGGGGTGGAGAACCTGCCGTCGTGGGTGTACTGGCTGATCTTCGCGGCCGGCATCTGCCTGGGCGTGATGCTGCGCGGCTGGGTGAAGACGCCGGCCGAGCCACCGGTGGTTGCCAGGCCTGCGTCCACGCTGAAGAAAAAGTAGGGCGCACCGCAGGGTCTTCGCGTTTCGCGAAGGCCTGCTGCCATCCGAGCAATTCCGTTCATCGCCATCTGTTCCTAGAGTCGGGGCAACCCACCTGGAGACAGACAAAGATGAACGCACTCGAAGGCCTGAAGGTGCTGGAGCTCGGCCAGCTCATCGCCGGCCCCTTCGCCGGCAAGACGCTCGCCGAGTTCGGCGCCGACGTGATCAAGGTCGAGCCCACCGGCGTCGGCGATCCGCTGCGCAGGTGGCGGCTGCTGCGCGATGGCACCTCGGTGTGGTGGGAGGTGCAGTCGCGCAACAAGCGCTCCGTGTGCCTCGATCTGCGCAGCGCCGAAGGGCAGGAGGCCGTGCGCGCCCTGGCGCTCGAGGCCGACGTGCTCATTGAGAATTTCAAGCCCGGCACGCTCGAAGGCTGGGGCCTGGGCTGGGAGCAGCTGCATGCGCTGAACCCGCGGCTCATCATGCTGCGCATCTCGGGCTACGGGCAGACCGGCCCCTACCGCGACAAGCCGGGCTTCGGCGTGCTCGGCGAATCGATGGGCGGGCTGCGCTACCTCAGCGGCGAGCCCGGCCGGGTGCCGGTGCGCGTGGGCGTCTCGCTCGGCGACACGCTGGCCGCGCTGCATGGCGTGATCGGCGTGCTCACGGCGCTGCACCACCGCACGGCTCACGGCGGCGAGGGGCAGTTCATCGACGTGGCGCTGTACGAGTCGGTCTTCAACGTGATGGAAAGCCTGCTGCCCGAGTACGACGCCTTCGGTGCCGTGCGCGAGCGGGCCGGCAGCGCCTTGCCGGGCATCGCGCCGACCAACGCCTACCGCTGCAGCGACGGCCACTACGTGCTGGTGGCAGGCAACGGCGACAGCATCTTCCGCCGGCTGATGCGCGCCATCGACCGCGCGGACCTGGAGAATGACGCAGGGCTCGTGCACAACGACGGCCGCGTGCTGCGCGTGGAAGAGATCGACGCCGCCATCGAAGCGTGGACCCTGCAGCGCAGCCGCGACGAGGTGCTGGCCGTGCTCGACGTGGCGGGCGTGCCGGTCGGGCGCATCTACACGGTGGCCGACATCGCGACCGATCCGCAGTACCTGGCGCGCGAGATGATCGTGCAAGCGCGCGGCTCCGACGGCGCGCTGCTCAAGGTGCCGGGCGTGGTGCCCAAGCTCAGCGCCACGCCGGGGCGCATCGCGCATGCGGCGCCGCGTCTGGGCGAACACACGGCGGACCTGCAGGGCGCGGGCTGGCCGGTGCGTGGCGTGGAAAGCGAGGCCGTATGAAAACCGGCAACGGCACGCGGCTGTTCATCAACGAGGTCGCCACGCGCGACGGCTTCCAGATGGAAAGCCGCTTCATCCCCACCGACGACAAGGTCGCGCTGATCGACCGGCTCGGCACGCTCGGCTACGCCAAGATCGAGGTCACCTCGTTCACTTCGGCCCAGGCCATTCCCGCGCTGCGCGACGGCGAAGAAGTGATGCAGCGCATCGCGCGCTGGCCTAGCGTGGTCTACACAGCGCTGGTGCCGAACGTGCGGGGGGCGGAGCGCGCACTGGAAAGCCGCATCGACGAGTTCAACATCGTCATGTCGGTCAGCGAGACGCACAACCTCAGCAACCTGCGGATGACGCGCGAGCAGTCGTTCGCGCAACTGGCCGAGGTGATCGCGCTGGCGAAGCAGGCGAAGGTGCCGGTGAACGTGTCGCTCTCCTGCGTGTTCGGCTGCCCGATGGAAGGCGAGGTGCCGCTGGCAACGGTGCTCGGCTGGTCCGACCGCTTCGCGGCGCTGGGCGTGCAAGGCCTCACGCTGTGCGACACCACCGGCATGGCCTATCCCACGCAGGTGCAGGCGGTGTGCGAGGCCGTGCGCGCGCGGCATCCGGCATTGGAATGGACGGCGCATTTCCACAACACGCGCGGCATGGGCCTGGCGAACACCATCGCCGCGGTCGAGGTGGGCATCCGCCGGCTCGACATGTCGCTCGGCGGCATCGGCGGCTGCCCCTATGCACCGGGCGCGACCGGCAATGTCGCGACCGAGGACGTGGTCCACATGCTGCAGTGCATGGGCTACGACACCGGCATGGACCTCGAAGGCCTGATCGGCGCTGCGGCTGAACTCGAATCGCTCGTGCAGCACGAATTGTCGAGTCAGGTCTCGCGCGCCGGCCACCGGCTGACGCGGCACGCGCCGCCGGCCGATTTCAACGCCATCGTCGAGCGCGCGAAGGCGCGCCCCATCAAGAAGGAGAACGCATGATCGACCACCTGGATCACCTGGTGCTCACGACCGCGAACGAAGAAGCCTGTGTGCGCTTCTACGTCGAGGTGCTGGGCATGACGCTGGAAACCTTCGGCGCCGGCCGCAAGGCCTTTCGCTTCGGCCACCAGAAGATCAACCTGCACGTGAAGGGCCACGAGTTCGAGCCCAAGGCGGAGCTCCCCACGCCCGGTTCGCTCGACCTGTGCTTCATCGCCAGCGTGCCGCTCGAAGAAGTCATCGTGCGGTTGCAAGCGCAGGGCGTGCCGATCCTCGAGGGCCCCGTGATGCGCACGGGCGCCACGTCGCGCATCCGCTCGGTCTACGTGCGCGACCCCGACCTGAACCTCATCGAGATTTCGGAGCTGGTGCACTGACGCCTACAGCCCGAAGACAGCCCACAAAAAACCACCGGAGACAAACCCATGAAACCCGTTCACCGCCTGCTCGCGGTCGGCCTCGCGCTGGCCGCCGTCGCCTCGCAGGCCGACACCTGGCCTTCCAAACCCCTGACCTTCGTGGTGCCGACGGCACCCGCGGGCTCCACCGACATCATGGCGCGGCTGGTCGCCGACCCGCTGCAGCGCGCGCTGGGCCAGCCGGTCGTGGTCGACAACAAGCCCGGCGCCAGCGGCAACATCGGCACCGAGTTCGTGGCTCGCGCCGCGCCCGACGGCTACACGCTGCTGCTGCAGTACTCGGGCTACCACGTCGGCAACCCGTCGCTGTACCCGAACCTGCGCTGGAGCCCGACCAAGGACTTCGTGCCGGTGGCGATGGTGATGCGCGCGCCGCACGTGGTCGCGGTGAGCGGCAAGCTGCCGGTGACTTCGATGAAGGAGCTCATCGAGTACGGCAGGAAGAAGGAGGGCGGTCTGTTCTATGCCTCGTCGGGCAACGGCTCGATCCAGCACATCGCCGGCGAGCTGCTGTCGCGCCAGACCAAGCAACCGGCCACGCACGTGCCCTACAAGGGCTCGGGGCCGGCCATCAACGACCTGGTGGCGGGCAATGTCGACATCTTCATCACCACGCCGCCCTCGGTCATCGGCCACTTCGCGGGCGGGCGCATCAAGGCGCTGGCGTACACCGGCAGCAAGCGGCACGCGTCGATGCCGAACGTGCCGACTTCGGCCGAGGCCGGGTTGCCGGGCTACGAGGTCGAGTCGTGGTTCGCGGTGTTCGCCCCGGCGAAGACGCCACCCGAAGTGGTGAACAAGCTCAGCGCCGAGATCAGGAAGATCGTCGAGAGCGAGGCCTTCCGCAAGAAGGTGGACGAGCAGGGCGCCTTCGCGACCTACATGGACCCCGCAACGCTGGGCCGGTTCGTCGACCAGGAACTCGCGGCCTGGTCGAAGGTGATCAAGGGCGCCGACATCAAGCCGGAGTGAACGCCCCCGGCCAGGTTCAGGGCTTGACGCCCAGCACCGACAGGATCACCGCCGCGAGGCCGAGCGCCACGGGCACCTGGTGCCCGGCCAGCGCGCGGGCCTGGGCCACGGACAGCTTCGTCTGCTGAAGGAGGTTCTTTTCCGAATGAAGGGGTGTGGACATGGTGTCTGCTCCTGTGTGGGGCGAACGATGTGTTCGCGTGGGTTCCACGATAGGCCTCCCAACGTGCGATGGCGCACGGGTTTTGTCGACACGGCGTTTCCGTTTTCGCAACGATCCGGGGCCTCTGGCAGGGAACTTCTGCCCAGAACTCAGAATGAGGTCATGCAACGGAAAGAACGAAACACTCGCATGAAGGGTTTGACGATGCGCAGGGCCGCCCCGGCGGATGCCGTGCCCTGGCCGCTCCTGTTCGACGCGGACGGCCCGCGCCCCGAGATCGAAAAGTACCTGCTGCGCGGCGAGCAATGGCTGGCCGAACAGGCCGGCGAGGTCGTCGGCCAGATGGTGCTCATGGCCACGCGCGTCGACACCTGGGAAATCATGAACATCGCCGTGGCTGAAGCCCACAAGGGCCAGGGCATCGGCACCGCGATGCTGAAGAAGGCGAAAGCGCTTGCCAGGCAGCGCGGTGCGCACCGGCTCGAAGTCGGCACAGGCAACAGCAGCCTGCGCGAGCTGGCCTTCTACCAGCGCTTCGGCTTTCGCATCGTCGGGGTCGACGTCGACTACTTCGTGCGCCGCTGGGGCAAGGCGACGAAGCAGAACGGCATCCCGCTGCGAGACCTGGTGCGCATGGAGATGGTGCTCTAGCGCGCCCCGCACCACGACCGCGCTCAGTGTGCGCAGGACACTGGGTACTTCCCGCAGCGAAATCAAGGAGGAGGGCGAAGCCCGGGGGACATTCGCGGAGGGAAGTACCCGGTGGCCTGTGCACGCGCCCTGAAGGAATCACCCCGCGATCAACTTCTGCACCAGCTCCGCAGTCGTCGCCGCCGCGTACTTGCGCATCAACCGCGCCCGATGCAATTCAACGGTGCGATGGCTGATGCCCAGCGCCTTCCCGATCTCCTTCGACGTCAGCCCGCGCATCACCTGCGCCGCCACCTCCCGCTCGCGCGGCGTGAGCTCGGCCTTCACCGCGCGGCGCGAGCCCAGGTCCTCGAAGGTCCAGATGCCGGCCTCGTGCGGCGCCGCGCGGTTCATCGCGTGGCCGGTGACGTGGCACCAGAAGGTCTCGCCGGCCAGCGCGCCGTGCAGCCCGCCCAGTCGCTTCATCATGCGGTTGTCGGCATAGTGGCCGCTGGCGTTCAAAAAGGGCTCCATGCGCTTGCCGATGCGCTCGAACTCCGCCACGCTGGGGTACAGGATGCTGAACGAATGTCCTACCAAGGCAGAGGGCTCCGCGCCGAAAATTTCGCACACACGCTGGTTGCAGGCGACGATGGTGCGGTTGCTCGAGACCACCATGCCGACGGGTGCATGTTCAAAAGCCAGCCGGTAATCGATCTCGGGCATCGGGTGTCACCATTACGAAATACTACGTATACGAGTAGGTAGTATCGTTGAAGCCTTTCCCACCCACTCTCCACCACCCATCAAGGAGCCCGAGTGAACAAGATTTATCCCTCCGCAGACGCGGCACTCAAGGGGGTCGTGGCCGACGGGCAGACGCTCGCGGTCGGCGGCTTCGGCCTGTGCGGCATTCCCGAAGCGCTGATCGACGCGCTGAAGGATTCCGGCGTGCAGAACCTCACCGTCATCTCGAACAACGCGGGCGTCGACGGTTTCGGCCTCGGCAAGCTGCTCGAGACGCGCCAGATCAAGAAGATGATCGCGTCGTACGTGGGCGAGAACAAGGAGTTCGAGCGCCAGTACCTGGCCGGTGAACTCGCCCTCGAATTCACGCCCCAGGGCACGCTGGCCGAGAAGCTGCGCGCCGGCGGCGCGGGCATTCCGGCCTTCTTCACGAAGACCGGCGTGGGCACGCAAGTGGCCGAAGGCAAGGAACTGCGCGAGTTCGGCGGCGAGACCTACGTCATGGAGCACTCGCTGGTGCCCGACGTGGCGCTGGTCAAGGCCGACGTGGCCGACAAGGCCGGCAACCTGCGCTTCCGTCTCACGGCACGCAACTTCAACCCCGCCGCCGCCATGGCCGGCAAGGTCTGCATCGTCGAGGTCGAGAAGATCGTCGAAGTGGGCGAGCTGGCCCCCGACGACATCCACCTGCCGGGCATCTACGTGCACCGCCTGGTGCTCAACGCCACGCCCGAAAAGCGCATCGAGAAGCGCACCGTGAGCGCCTCGGTCGATGCCGCCGCCGCCAAGGTCGAGGCCCAGACCGCCATCGCCCAGGCCGCCGCCGCCGGCAGCGAATCGGCCGTGAAGGCCGTCAACAAGAAAGAAGGAGCCTGAGATGCCCTGGACCCAAGACCAGATGGCGGCCCGCGCCGCGCAAGAACTCGAAGACGGCTTCTACGTCAACCTCGGCATCGGCATCCCGACCCTGGTGGCCAACCACACCGGCACCAAGGAAGTCTGGCTGCAGAGCGAAAACGGCATGCTCGGCATCGGCCCGTTCCCGACCGAAGACAACGTCGACGCCGACCTCATCAACGCCGGCAAGCAGACCGTCACCACGCTGCCCGGCTCGGCCATCTTCGGCAGCCATGACAGCTTCGCGATGATCCGCGGCGGCAAGATCAACCTGTCGATCCTCGGTGCGATGCAGGTCAGCGCCAAGGGCGACCTCGCCAACTGGATGATCCCCGGCAAGATGGTCAAGGGCATGGGCGGCGCCATGGACCTCGTGGCCGGCGTGAAGCGCGTGATCGTGCTGATGGAACACGTGGCCAAGAAGAAGGACGGCACCGAAGACCTGAAGATCCTCGAGCAATGCTCGCTGCCGCTGACTGGCGTGGGCGTGGTCGACCGCATCATCACCGACCTGGCCGTGATGGACGTCGTGCCCGAAGGCCTCAAGGTGGTCGAGCTGGCGCCGGGCGTGAGCTTCGACGCGCTGCAGGCCAAGACCGGTGCGAAGCTGATCCAGTAAGCAACTCGCACAAGGTCGCGAACGCAACGACAGCAACAAGGGCAGGGCCGCGCAAGCGGACCCTGCCTTTTTCATTTCTTTTTCCTTCCCTGAAGGGGCGACGCATGGCAACGAGTGAAGAAGTCCTGGCCGGTCTCTGGCAACTGGCGGGGCTGCCCGCCGAGGCGCTGGCCTTCGCGCGGCTCACGGGCGCCGACCCGGTGCTGCCGTCGTCCTTCGCGGTCGGCCTCGCGGCGCAGGCCAGCATCGCGGCCGCCGCGCTCGCGGCCTGCGAACTGGGACACCGGCGCGGCGTGGCGCGGCAAGAGGTCGCGGTCGACATGCTGCACGCCGCGCTCGACTGCACGGGCTGGTTCAGCCTCGACGGCCGCGTGCCCGATCTGTGGGACACCTTCTCCGGCATGTACCGCTGCGCCGACGGCTGGGTGCGCATCCACGCCAACTTCAAGCACCACCGCGAAGGCGCGCTGCGCCTCATGAAGCTGGACCCGGCCAACGCCACGCGCGCCGACGCCGAGGCCGCGATGGCCGGCTGGCGCGCGGTCGATTTCGAATCGGCCGCCGCCGCGCAAGGCCTGGTGGCGACCGCACTGCGCCGCTTCGACGAATGGGACGCCTCGCCCCACGGGCAGGCGGTGGCGGCGCAGCCGCTCTTCACCATCGAGCGCATCGGCGATGCACCGCCGCGCACGCTGCCGCCCTTGCGCGACGACCAGCGCCCGCTCGAAGGCCTGCGCGTGCTCGACCTCACACGCATCCTCGCGGGGCCGGTCGGCGGCCGGGCGCTGGCGGCCTATGGCGCCGACGTGATGCTGGTCAATTCGCCGAACCTGCCGAACATCGAATCCATCGCCGACACCAGCCGCGGCAAGCTCTCGACGCACGTGGACCTGTGCACGGATGAAGGTCGCGCCGTGCTGCACGGCCTCGTCGCCGATGCGCATGTCTTCGTGCAGGGCTACCGCCCCGGCGGCATCGCGGCGCTGGGCTTCGGTCCCGAGGCGCTGGCGCGCGAGCGGCCGGGCATCGTCTGCGTGTCGCTCACGGCCTATGGCACGCAGGGGCCGTGGGCCGATCGGCGCGGCTTCGATTCGCTGGTGCAGACCGCCATGGGCTTCAACCATGCGGAGGGCGAGGCCGCGGGCGACGGCAAGCCGCGCCCGATGCCGATGCAGATCCTCGACGAAGCCAGCGGCTACCTGATCGCCCTGGGCGCCGCCGCGGCGCTGTGGCGCCAGCTGCAGGAGGGCGGCAGCTGGCATGTGCAGGTGTCGCTGGCGCAGACGGGGCAGTGGCTGCGCGGGCTGGGGCGCGTGGACGGCGGGCTGTCGATCGCGCGGGCCGATGTCGCGCCGTACGTCGAGACCTCCGCCTCGGGCTTCGGCGAACTGGCTGCGGTGCGCCACAGCGCGCAGCTGTCACATACACCGGCCGCCTGGCCGCGGCCGTCGATGCCGCCGGGCAGCCATCCGCCCGTGTGGCCCGCCACTGCCGGGGGATGAGAAACTGGGCGCATGGCTTACCTAGACATCGACAACCTCCAGAGCATTTTTCTTGACGACGAGGCGCTGCGCGCACGGCATCTGCAGCGCCAGCCTTGCGGGGCCCTGAACATCACGAGCGGCCGCATCGTGGCCTGCGATCCACTGGTGCAGCCCGAGCGCGAGCCTTTCGTTCGCAGCGTGAGCGGGCGGGGCGCATTCCCCGTCGAGGTGCTGCAAGGCGGAGGCCGCCATGCGCTGGCCGTGCTGTGGCTGCGTGAGCGCGCCGGCCTGCAGACGGGCGAGCTGCGCTGGGAGGCGGCGCTGCTCGAAGGGCAGTCGCAGGACGAGCTCGGCAGCGACGAGTTCTATGGCTACCCGGTCGATGCCGGCGTCGGCTGCTTCATGGACGCCGACGGCGCCAAGGCCATGGCCGAGCGCGAGGCGCGCGAGTCCGCCACCAACCCCGAGTACGTCAGCTACTACGACGACGTGCTCGGCGCGGACCTCGCTTCGTCCGACATCGCCGACCACTACCCGCTGGGCGCGGGCAGCGCGAACAACGTGCTGATCTTCAGCGCCGGCTGGGGCGACGGCAGCTACCCGAGCTTCTGGGCGCTCGACGCCGCGGGCGAGCCCGTGGCGCTCGTGACCGACTTCATGGTCATGCAGGGCGGTGATGCGCGCGACGAGGACGACAAGCGCAGCGACGCCTATGTGGCCAGCCTTTCGCCCGAGAAGCTGGCGGCGCTCGAGGCGTTGGGCGCGGCGGCGGTCGCAGGCGATGCGACGGCGATCCAGCCCCTGCTCGACGGCGGGCTCGCGCAGCCCAACGAGATCGTCCCTTCGCTCGGCGAGACCGCGATCATGAGCGCCATCCGCATGAACCAGCTGGACGCGCTGCGCGTGCTGCTGGCGGCGCTGCCAGGCCAACTGCCGATGCCGCCGCAGTTCTACCGGATGGACGAGGAAGAGAGCTACATCGACTACGCGCGCCGGCTCAAGAAGCCGCGCGTGGACGGGCTGATCGAGCTGCTCGAAAAGGTGGCAGCGCCGGCACCGGCGGCCAAGCCTGGGTTCCTGAAGCGCCTGTTTTCCTGAGCGCGCGAGCCGGTCACCTGGCGTTCGCCGCGCTGTCAGGCAACAGCACCTGCTGTTGCGCCGTGGCCGTCGCGCGCAGGAATTCCCACACCGTCTGCATGCGCGCCAGGTGCTTCGTTTCCGCCGGCATCGACATCCAGAAGGTCCGCGTGAAGTTCGCCGCGTCCGGCAGCACCGGCTTGAGCGCGCGGTCGTCCTGCGCGATGAACGCCGGCAGCACCGCAATCCCCGCGCCCGCCGCCACCGCCCGGTGCTGCGCCAGCACGCTGGTGCTGCGCAGCGCAAAGCTGTCGGGGCGGTGCAGTTCGTCCAGGTACTGCAGCTCCTTGCTGAACAGCAGGTCGTCCACGTAGCTGATGAAGGTGTGGCCGCGCAGGTCTTCGCGCGTCTTGATGGGCTTGTGCGCGGCCAGGTACTGCTTGGATGCGTACAGGCGCAGCGTGTAGTCGGTGAGCTTGGTGACCACCACCGGCCCGCGCGCCGGCCGCTCGAGCGAGATGACGATGTCGGCCTCGCGCCGAGACAGGTGCACCAGCCGCGGCATCGCGAGCAGGTCGATGGTGAGCTTCGGGTGCTGCACCGCGAACAATGCCAGCTGCGGCGCCAGCACCACGGTGCCGAAGCCCTCGGTGGCACCGATGCGCACCAGCCCGGACAGGCCTTCCTGCGATGCCGGCGCGGTGCTCTCCACGGCCTGGAAGGCGCTCTCCATCGCCTCGACCTGCGGCTGTAGCCGACGGCCCGCCTCGGTGAGCCGGTGGCCGCCGGCCTCGCGCGAAAAGAGGGGCGCGCCCACCTCCTTTTCGAGCGCCTGGATGCGCCGCGCGACGGTGGTGTGGTCGACCTCCAGCCGGCGCGCCGCGCTCATCAGCGTGCCCGAGCGGGCGAGTTCGAGAAAGTAGCGCAGGTTGTCCCAGTCCATGTGCGTGCGGCCTCGTGTGGGGTGGCGTGCGGTGCTTTGCATTTTTGCAAAGCGATGACGCATATTTGTCTATTGTCATGGCAAATCTGCAAAGCTAGGATGCAGGCTGCACCGGTTCGAACCGGTCCCGTATTCACAGGAGACAAACCCCCATGGACGCCACCACCACCCCCTCGACGCAGGTCGCCACCGTCAAGCTGCTCATCGGCGGCAAGTTCGTCGAATCGAAGACCACCGAATGGCGCGACGTCGTCAACCCGGCCACGCAACAGGTGCTGGCCCGAGTGCCCTTCGCCACCCAGGCTGAACTCGACGCCGCCGTGGCCTCCGCCAAGGAAGCCTTCAAGACCTGGCGCAAGACGCCCCTGGGCGCGCGCGCCCGCATCTTCCTGAAGCTGCAGCAGCTCATCCGCGAGAACATGGGCGAGCTGGCCGCGATCCTCACGGCCGAGCAGGGCAAGACGCTGCCGGACGCCGAGGGCGACGTGTTCCGCGGCCTCGAAGTGGTCGAGCACGCCTCGAACATCGGCAACCTGCAACTGGGCGAGCTGGCCAACAACGTGGCCAACGGCGTCGACACCTACACGCTGCTGCAGCCGCTGGGCGTGTGCGCCGGCATCACGCCGTTCAACTTCCCCGCGATGATCCCGCTGTGGATGTTCCCGATGGCCATCGTCACCGGCAACACCTTCGTGCTCAAGCCTTCCGAGCAAGACCCGATGGTCACGATGCGCCTGTGCGAACTCGCGCTCGAAGCCGGCGTGCCGCCGGGCGTGCTGAACGTGGTGCACGGTGGCGAAGCGGTCGTCAACGGCATCTGCGACCACAAGGACATCAAGGCGATCAGCTTCGTCGGCTCGACCAAGGTCGGCACGCACGTCTACAACCGCGCCACGCTGGCCGGCAAGCGTGCGCAATGCATGATGGGCGCGAAGAACCACGCCATCGTGATGCCCGACGCCAACAAGGAGCAGACGCTCAACGCATTGGCCGGTGCGAGCTTCGGCGCCGCCGGTCAGCGCTGCATGGCCGTGTCGGTCGCGGTGCTGGTGGGCGAGGCGCGCAACTGGGTGCCCGAACTCATCGAGAAGGCCAAGACGCTGAAGATCGGCGCGGGCACTGAAAAGGGCGTGGACGTGGGCCCGCTCGTTTCGTGCGCAGCGTACGACCGCGTGAACAGCCTGATCGAGCGCGGCGAAGCCGACGGCGCCAAGCTCGTGCTCGACGGCCGCAAGCCCACCGTGCCCGGCTTCGAGAAGGGCAACTTCGTCGGCCCGACGATCTTCACCGGCGTGAAGCCCGGCATGACCATCTACGAACAGGAAGTGTTCGGCCCCGTGCTGTGCATCGCCGACGCCGAGACCATCGACGAGGCCATCGACCTGATCAACAGCAACCCGAACGGCAACGGCACGGCGATCTTCACGCAGTCGGGCGCCGCGGCGCGCCGCTTCCAGGAAGACATCGACGTGGGCCAGGTGGGCATCAACGTGCCGATCCCGGTGCCGGTCCCGATGTTCTCGTTCACCGGTTCGCGCGCTTCCAAGCTCGGCGACCTGGGCCCGTACGGCAAGCAGGTCATCATGTTCTATACGCAGACCAAGACCGTGACGGCACGCTGGTTCGACGACAGCACCGTCTCGCACGGCGTCAACACCACGATCAGCCTCAAGTGAGGCAGGGGCTTCGCGTCGCAGCCTGGGCCGCCGCGGCGGCGCTTGCCCTGCTGGCCGGCGGGGCGCAGGCGGCCGGTTCCGACGAGCCGGTCGACTGCAACCCCAACGGCAACCAGCAGCAGATGAACGACTGCGCGCTGCGCGATTTCCGCGCGGCCGACGCCGAGCTCAACATCCGCTACGGCGAGGTGATGAAGACGCTTTCGCCGCAGATGCGCGTCGCGCTGCGCACCGAGCAGCGGACCTGGCTCAAGGGCCGCGACCCCGGGTGCAAGCGGGCCGCGAAGGCGAACGAAGGCGGCTCGATCTGGCCGCTGGTGTTCAACGCGTGCCTGGAAAAATCGACCCGCAAACGCACCGCCGAACTGGACCTCTGGAAGGGTCGTCAACCATGAATTTCGAACTGTCCGAAGAACAGAACGCCTTTGCACAGACCGCGCGCGATTTCGCGCAGGCCGAGTTCGCCCCGCATGCCGCGCAGTGGGATGCCGAGGCGGTCTTTCCGCGCGAGGCCATCGCCAAGGCCGGCGAGCTGGGCTTTTGCGGCCTGTACGCGCCCGAGCGTATCGGCGGCCTGGGCCTGCCGCGGCTCGACTCGGCGCTGGTGTTCGAGGAAATGGCCGCGGTCGACCCGTCGACCACGGCCTTCATCACGATCCACAACATGGCGACGTGGATGCTCGGCACCTGGGCCACCGACGCGGTGGCGCAGCAGTGGGGCGAAGACCTCACGAGCGGGCGCAAGCTGGCGTCGTACTGCCTGACCGAACCGGGCGCGGGCTCCGACGCGGGGTCGCTCAAGACGCGCGCCGAACTGCAAGGTGCCGAGTACGTGATCAACGGCAACAAGGCCTTCATCTCCGGCGCCGGCTCCACTGACGTGCTGGTGCTCATGGCCCGCACGGGCGGCGCGGGCGCCAGCGGCATCTCGGCCTTCGCGGTGCCGGCCGACGCGCCGGGCGTGAGCTACGGCAAGAAGGAGCACAAGATGGGCTGGAACAGCCAGCCCACGCGCACCATCAACTTCGACAACGTGCGCGTGCCGGCGCAGAACCTGCTGGGCAAGGAAGGCGAGGGCTTTCGCATCGCCATGAAGGGTCTCGATGGCGGGCGCATCAACATCGCGACCTGCTCGGTGGGCGCGGCGCAGGGCGCGCTCGACGCAGCGCGCCGCTACCTGCACGAGCGCCAGCAGTTCGGCAAGCCGATCGCGAGCTTCCAGGCGCTGCAGTTCAAGCTGGCCGACATGGCGACCGAGCTGGTCGCCGCGCGGCAGATGGTGCGGCTGGCCGCCAGCAAGCTCGACGCGGGCCATGCGGACGCGAGCACCTATTGCGCGATGGCCAAGCGCTTCGCGACCGATGCGGGCTTCAACGTCTGCAACGACGCACTGCAATTGCACGGCGGCTACGGCTACCTGAGCGAGTTCCCGCTCGAGCGCCTGGTGCGCGACACGCGCGTGCACCAGATCCTCGAAGGCACCAACGAAATCATGCGCGTCATCGTTGCGCGAAAATTGCTGGAAGGCGACAGCGATATCCGCTGAACGCGCCGCATCCAGGACCTGAAAACAATGACCGACAACGTAGTTCTCTTCAACGAAATCAAGACCGCCGGCGGCCAGCGTTTTGCCGTGGCCACGCTCAATGCGCCGGCTTCGCTCAACGCGCTGTCCGTGGACATGGTGCGCCTGCTCACGCCCAAGCTGCGCGAGTGGGCAGCCGACGCCGGCATCGTCGGTGTGCTGCTCGACGCGGCGGGCGAAAAAGCCTTCTGCGCCGGCGGCGACCTGCGCCAGCTCTACCAGACGCTGCTCGACTGCGGCCCCGCGCGCAACACCTACGCCGAAGACTTCTTCCGCGAAGAGTACGAGCTCGACCACCTGATCCACACCTTCCCCAAGCCCTTCCTGTGCTGGGGCCACGGCATCGTGATGGGCGGCGGCGTGGGCCTGCTGGCGGGCGCCTCGCACCGCGTGATGACGCTGCAAAGCCGCATCGCCATGCCCGAGATCAACATCGGCCTGTATCCCGACGTGGGCGGCAGCTGGTTCCTGCGCCGCACGCCGGGCCGCACGGGCCTGTTCCTGGCGCTCACGGCCGCCAACATCAACGCGCACGACACCATCTTCTGCGGCCTGGCCGACGTGCTGGTGCCGCAGGAGCGCAAGGCCGACGTGCTCGCGGCCATCGCGTCCACGCAGTGGGCCGGCGGCGACGCCAAGGCCGACCGCGCCACGCTGTCGCGCATCCTCGCCAAGGCGGGCGAGGGCGCTGAAATGCCCGCCTCGAAGGTGCGCGAGCACTACGACACCATCAACGCGCTGATGGCCGGCGACGACCTGCTCGACATCGCCAAGCGCCTGCGCGACGTGCAAAGCGACGACGCCTGGCTGCAGACTGCTTCGAAGACCTTCACCAAGGGCGCGCCGAGCTCCATCGCGCTGAGCTTCGAGCTCTGGCAGCGCGTGCCGCGCATGTCGCTGGCCGAGGTGTTCCGCCTCGAGTACTGGGCGTCGCTGGGCTTTTGCGCGAACAAGGATTTCGCCGAAGGCATCCGCGCCGTGCTGGTCGACAAGGACCGCAACCCGCGCTGGAACCCCGCCACGCTCGAAGAGATCACGCCGGCCTTCGTCGAAGACCACCTGCGTCCGCGCGGCGAGATGCCGGCGGAGCTGGCATCGCTGACCTGACCGGCCCCATTCCCTGCACAGAACAACGGAGACAAGACACATGAAGATCGCATTCATCGGCCTGGGCAACATGGGCGGCCCGATGGCCCTGAACCTGCACAAGGCAGGCCACACGCTCAGCGCCTTCGACCTCTCGGCCGAAGCCTGTAAGAAGTTCGCTGCCGAAGGCCTGCCGATCGCGAAGTCGGCCGCCGAGACGGTGGCCGGCGCCGAGGTGGTGATCAGCATGCTGCCCGCCAGCGCGCACGTCGAGGGCCTGTTCCTCGGCGGCGCCGGCAAGCCCGGCCTGCTCGACAGCATCCAGGCCGGCACGCTCGTGATCGACAGCAGCACCATCGCCGCCGCCACCTCGCGCAAGGTGGCCGAGGCCGCCGCCGCCAAGGGCGTCGCGATGATCGATGCGCCCGTGTCGGGCGGCACCGGCGGCGCCATTGCCGGCACGCTGACCTTCATGGTCGGCGGCGACACCCAAGACCTGGAGCGCGCGCGCCCGGTGCTCGAGAAGATGGGCGCCAACATCTTCCACGCCGGCGCGGCCGGTGCGGGCCAGACCGCCAAGATCTGCAACAACATGCTGCTCGGCATCCTGATGATCGGCACCTCGGAAGCGCTCGCGCTGGGCGTGGCCAACGGGCTCGACCCGAAGGTGCTGTCCGAAATCATGCGCCGCAGCTCGGGCGGCAACTGGGCGCTCGAGAAGTACAACCCCGTGCCCGGCGTGATGGAAGCGGCGCCGGCCTCGAAGAACTACGCCGGCGGCTTCGGCACCGACTTGATGCTCAAGGACCTGGGCCTGGCGCAGGAAAACGCCACCGCCGTGCGCGCGGCCACGCCGCTGGGCGGCCTGGCGCGCAGCCTGTACGCGGCGCACAGCCTCGCGGGCCATGGCGCGCTCGATTTCTCGAGCGTGCTGAAGCTGGTTCAGAAAGCCGGCTGAACGGCGCGCCGGCCGCGCCGCGCCATCGCGAGCAGCAGGCCGGCCGCCACGAGGTTGGCGGCGATCGCCACGAGGATCGGCAGCAGGTAGCTGCGCGTGAGGTCGAAGGCGAAGCCCGCGGCGCTCGGCCCGATCAGCGTGCCGATGGCCACGCTGGTGTACAGGATGCCGATGATCGCGCCGATGTGGCGCCCGCCGAACCAGTCCATCACCAGCGCGGGCAGCAGCGCCACGAAGCCGCCGTAGAACACGCCGTAGGCGAAGGCGAACAGGGCCAGCCCCCAGAACCCGCCCGACACGGCCCACACCACCAGCGACAACGCCATGCCGGCCGACATCAGCGGCAGCGCATGGTCGCGGCCCATGCGGTCGGCCAGCCCGCCCAGGAAGAAGCGGCCCGCCGTGCTGCCCACGCCGATCGCGCCGAGCAGCAGCACCGCCGACGATGCGGCCACGCCGTGGTCGAGCGCGTAGGGCACCAGGTGCACGAAGGGCACGAACAAACCGAACGAGCTGATGAGGCAGGCCGCGTACAGCCCCGCGAAACGGCCCGAGCCCACGGCCTCGCGCACCGAGGCGCCGGGCGGCAGCGCGGTGGAAGCCTGCGCCTGCGGTGGCTCGCCATCAGGCCCGAGGCCGCGTGCGCGCGGGTCGTTCTCGACCAGCAGCGCCATGCCCACGCCCACCACGGCCGCGAGCACGCCGAGCGCCAGGTAGGCGTCGCGCCAGCCGAGCGTGTCGATGAGCCACGAGGCCAGCGGCGGCATCGCCAGCGTGCCCACGCCGATGCCGCTCACGGCGAGCCCCGAGGCGAAGCCGCGCTGGCGCACGAACCAGCGCTGCACCGCGCCCAGCACCGGAACGTACGAGGCACCCACGCCGAGGCCGACACCGAGCCCGTAGGCCCAGAAGATCTGCGTCAGGCTGCGCGCCTGCCCCGCGAGCACCAGCCCGAGGCCGACCAGCACCATGCCCGCGACGGCGAGCCGCCGCGCGCCCCAGCGGTCGGCGAGCGGGCCGCTGAACACGCCGAGCCCGAAGTACAGGAAGCCCGCGAGCGAGAACACCAGCGACACCTCGCCGCGCGAGGCGCCGAAGTCGCGCTGCAGCGCATCGAGGAAGGCGCTGAAGGTGTAGGCGCAGCCGAAGCCCACGAACATGACGGCGAAGGCGCCGGCGACCACGAGCCAGCCGTGGAAGAAGCGGTGGCGCGGCGCAGCAGGGGAGTCGGGCGTGTTCGGCGTTGTCATGGGGCGATCCGTGGTGGTGGTCGATCTTCAGGCCGTGCACCACCACGCACTGGCCGGAATCGGACGTGATCCTCCCGCCATCGGGCTCACAGGGTTCACAGCAATTCGATCCCCGGCAGGCTCTTGAAGCAGCTCTCGCGCGTGACGCGCACGAAGTCGTCCAGCCAGGGCCGTGCCGAGGTGGCCTGCGTGCAGGCCATGTACAGCCGCCCCGTCAGGCCCCGGGCGCCCACGCGGCGCGCCGTGACGTAGCCGCGGTCGAGGTAATTCTGCACCGCCCACAGCGGCAGCGTGGCCACGCCGCGTCCGCTGGCCACCAGCTGCAGCATCGCCACCGTGAGCTCGGTGGTTCGCCGGTGTGCGGGCTCGACGCCGGCGGGTGCCAGCACCTGGCGCACGATGTCGAGCATCTCGTCGGGCACGGGGTAGGTGATGAGCGTCTGGTCGGCGAAGTGCCGGGCCGTGAGGTGCGCCTTGGCCGTCAGCGCGTGGTCGTTGGCCAGCAGCGCGACGATCTCGAAGCGGAACAGCGCGTGGTAGTCGACCGTTTCGTCAGGGTCCTGCTCGGAGACGATCGCCACTTCGGCGCGGTTCTGCATCACCAGCGCGATCGGGTCGGGGTGGAAGCCCGAGACGATGTCGAGTTCGATCTCGGGCCAGCGCTGGCGGAAGGCGTCCATCGCGGGCATCAGCCAGTCGAAGCAGGTGTGGCACTCGACCACGATGCGCAGCTGCCCGCTGCGCCCCAGCGCCAGCCGCGCCACGTCGCGCTCGGCCTCTTCGACGAGCGGCAGCGCGGTGTCGGCCAGCTGCAGCAGCCGCAGCCCCGTGGTGCTGAACTGCGGCGGCACCGACTTGCGTTCGAACAGCTGCGCGCCGTAGCGCTCTTCGAGCAGCTTGATCTGGTGCGACAGCGCCGACTGCGTGAGGTTGAGCAGCTGCGCCGCGCGCACCAGGCTGCCGGTGTCGCGCAACGCGGCCAGCGTGCGCAGGTGGCGGATCTCGAGGATGGACTGCATCATGAAAATGATTCAAGCGAATGGGCAAAAGGTTTCGTTTGAATCATATGCGCCAAACGCCGACCATCACCGGTTTCCAAGACCAGCGACCGGATTACCTGCAATGACCACCCGTACCCACATCCTCGGCTTTCCGCGCATGGGCGCCCACCGGGAACTCAAGTTCGCCCTCGAGAAGCACTGGCGCGGCGACACCGGCCACGCCGCGCTCGAAGCCGTCGGCGAGGCGCTGCGCGCGCGCCACTGGCAGGCGCAGCGCGACGCGGGGCTGGACTTCGTGACCGTGGGCGACTTCGCCTTCTACGACCACGTGGCCAACCACATCCAGCTGCTGGGCTGCGAGCCGGCGCGCTTCGGCTTCAGCGGCGACGAGCCCGAGCTGTCGCGCTACTTCAAGATGGCGCGCGGGGTGGAAGACGAGGCAGGCCATGTGCACGACGACAGCTGCACCCACGGCACCGAAGGCACCTTCGCGCTCGAGATGACGAAGTGGTTCGACACCAACTACCACTACCTTGTGCCCGAGTTCGATGCGGCCACGCAGTTCAAGCTCGCGTCGACGCGCCTGTTCGACGAGGTCGCGCAGGCGCAGCAGGCCGGCCACGCGGTCAAGGCCGTGCTGCTCGGGCCGCTGAGCTTCCTGTACCTGGGCAAGGAGAAGGCGGCCGGCTTCGACCGCTTCTCGCTGCTCGAATCGCTGCTGCCCGTGTACGAGCAGGTGCTCGGCCGGCTCAAGCAGCAGGGCGTGGAATGGGTGCAGATCGACGAGCCGATCCTGGGCCTCGACCTGCCCGAGGCCTGGCGCAATGCCTTCGAACGCGTGTACTGGCAGATCGCGCGCAATGCGCCGAAGCTGCTGCTGGCGAGCTACTTCTCGCCGCTGTCCGAGAACCTGCGCCTGGCCTGCCAGCTGCCCGTGGCCGGCCTGCACGTCGATGCCGTGCGCGCGCCGCAGGAGTTGACCGGCGTGGCCGACTGGCTGCCGGCGCACAAGGTGCTGTCGGTCGGCGTGGTCGACGGCCGCAACATCTGGCGCACCGACGTCGACGTGGCGCTGGACAAGCTCAGGCCCGTGGCGGAGAAGCATCAGGGCGAGCTGTGGATCGCGCCGTCGTGCTCGCTGCTGCATGTGCCGTTCAGCCTCGCGGCCGAGACGAAGCTCGACACCGAACTGAAATCGTGGCTCGCCTTCGCCATCGAGAAGCTCGACGAGTTGCGCGTGCTGCGCGCCGCCGTCGATGGCGACGAAGCCTCGGTGGCCGCCGATCTCACGGCCGCCCGTGCCGCCGTGGCCGCGCGCCGCGCCAGCCCGCGCGTGCACCGCGCCGATGTGGCGCTGCGCCTGGCACGCAGCGTGGCCGGCGACGACCGCCGCGCGTCCGCTTTCCCGCAGCGCCAGCAGCTGCAGCGCACGCGCTTCGCACTGCCCGCGCTGCCGACCACCACCATCGGCTCGTTCCCGCAGACCGCCGAGATCCGCGCAGCCCGCGCCGCCTTCAAGCGCGGCGAGCTCGATGCCGCCGGCTATCGCGAGAAGATGCGCGCCGAGATCGCACTGGCCGTGCGCAAGCAGGAAGCTCTGGGCATCGATGTGCTGGTGCACGGCGAGGCCGAGCGCAACGACATGGTCGAGTACTTCGGCGAGCAGCTCGACGGCTTCGCCTTCACGGCCAACGGCTGGGTGCAGTCGTACGGCTCGCGCTGCGTGAAGCCGCCGGTGATCTTCGGCGACGTGGCGCGCCCGACGCCGATGACGGTCGAATGGACCGCCTATGCGCAGAGCCTCACCAAGTTGCCGATGAAGGGCATGCTGACCGGCCCCGTGACCATCCTGCAGTGGTCGTTCGTGCGCGACGACCAGCCGCGCGCCACCACCTGCGAGCAGATCGCGTGGGCGATCCGCGACGAGGTGAACGACCTTGAGGGCGCGGGCATCGGCATCATCCAGATCGACGAACCCGCGATCCGCGAAGGCCTGCCGCTGCGCCGCGCGGGCTGGCCGGCGTACCTGCAGGCGGCCACGCGCGCCTTCCGCATCAGCGCCTCGGGCGTGCGCGACCAGACGCAGATCCACACCCACATGTGCTATTCGGAGTTCAACGACATCCTGCCGGAGATCGCGGCGATGGACGCCGACGTGATCACCATCGAGACCAGCCGCTCGGACATGGAGCTGCTGCGCGGCTTCGGTGGCGAGGGCGGCTTTCGCTACCCGAACGAGATCGGCCCGGGTGTGTACGACATCCACTCGCCGCGCGTGCCCTCGGTCGACGAGATCGTGCGCCTCATGCGCAAGGCCTCGCAGGTGGTGCCGGGCGAGAACCTCTGGATCAACCCCGACTGCGGCCTCAAGACCCGCGGCTGGCCCGAGACCGAGGCGGCGCTGTCGAACATGGTGGCGGCCGCGAAGCTGCTGCGCGGGGAGCTTGCGCGGGCCTGATGAAGGGCGCGGGATTGCGGCGTGCCAATAATGCGGGATGTCCTTGCTGTCCCGCCTGTCGTCGCCCCGTTGCCTCTTGTTGCTGTCGTTGCTCCTTGCCCCCTTGACGGGGTGGACGCAGGACCGCGCGCAGGCCTTGCTCCAGTTCGAGGGCGTGCAGGCGCGCTACCAGAACGCCTACGGCCCCGGCGCCGTGTCGCGCGGCGCGCGCGAGCTGCTGGAACCGCCCGACCTGGCCATTGCCGACAAGGCCCTGCAGTCGCTCGACGTGGCGGCAGGTCGTGCCTTCGACGTGAACGCCTCGGTGGCCGCGATCCGACAAGACGTGGCGGCGGCCGGGCAGGGCGCCGCCGCGCCGGGCCCGCAGGTGCTGGAGGCCGTGGCGCGCCTGGCGAAGCTGCGCGCCGACTACGCCGCGATGGACGAGCCCGCCAAGGTGGCGTTCTTTCACCAGCAGCATGCGCGGCCGGCCGACCCGGCGCGCGTCGAACTGCTGGCGCGCATGACGGTGGCCGAGGCGCGCGAGATCGATTTCTCGAGCCAGCTGCTCATGAGCGCGGTGGTCAAGCAGCTGGCGCGCGGGAATGTCGGACAGTTCAGCTCGCTGCCCGACCGCACGCTCGACACCGCGCTCGACTCGCTCTGGTCGCGCGGCGTGACCTCGCCGCGCCCGCGCAACCTGATGACCGTGGCGCGCGAGTTCGAAAAGCTGGTCACGCAGGCGCTGCTGCTCGCGCTGCCCGACGCCGACGTGGCCGCCTTGCTCGCCTGGCGCAACGAACCACAGGCCGCCGCCGAGCGCGAGGCGCTGCTGGGCAGCTACCGCGCCGAGGTCAAGGGCAGCGGCGCGGTCGCGATCCGCACGCTGGTGCGCAGCTGGGGGCGGCCCTGAGACTTGACGAAAGAGCGCCAAAGTTTGCAAACTCGGGGGCGTTTGTACGAAAAAGTTTCACGCGAACCCCGCATGTCGGAAAGTTCCCCGTGATTGTTTCAATTCCGTGAACACTGCGATTCAGATTGACTGGGGTTTACCCTAGGAATTTGGCGCACACTTCAGGGCACCCAAAGCCCGATCAAGAAGGAATTGAAATGAAGACCTCGAACATCCTCGCCGCCGCCGCTCTCTCCCTGCTCGCCGCCGCTGGCGCCGCCCACGCAGAGACCTACGAAGGCGTTCACGCCGTGACCTCCGGCTACAGCCGTGCCGACGTGGCACCGCAAGCCGTGGCCGCCGCCCGTGCCGGCAACGAATACAGCGACGCCGTGTCGGCCAGCGTGGCCCCCGTGCTGGCCTCGTCGGTGGACCGCGCTTCGGTCCGCGCCGAAGCCGTGGCAGCCGCCCACGCTCCCGGCCAGAACCTGCGCCGCGAATCCTTCGCCGGCAGCGTGATCCCCTCGCAGGCACGCAGCTTCACGCGCCAGGCTGGCCTGTGATCGACGGCGGCGCAAGCCGCCTCGGTTGAGAGAGACCACCACCCGAAAAGACCGGACCGTGCAACAGCACCGTCCGGTTTTTTCACGTCTGTGCTGTGCTCAGGCGCGCCGATGGCTGCGGTGGCAGTGGCAGTCGGGCGCGTGGTCGTCGACGATGCCCGTGGCCTGCATCCAGGCATAGACGATCACCGGGCCGACGAACTTGAAGCCGCGCTGCTTCAGCGCCTTGGACATCGTTTCGGACAGCGGCGTCTGCGTGGGCACCGTGCCCGTGGTGTTGACGACCGGTTGGCCGCCTGCGAGGCCCCAGACGAAATCAGAGAAATCTTCGCCCGCCGCCTGCATGGCCAGGTAGGCCTTGGCGTTGCCGATGGCGGCTTCGATCTTCGCGCGCGAGCGCACGATGCCCGCGTCCTGCATGAGGCGCTCGACGTCGGCCGGCGTGAAGCGCGCCACGGTCTCGGGCACGAAACCCTCGAAGGCCGCGCGGAAGGCGTCGCGCTTGCGCAGGATCGTGAGCCACGACAGGCCGGCCTGGAAGCCGTCGAGCATCAGCTTTTCCCACAGCGCGCGGCTGTCGCGTTCGGGTACGCCCCATTCGGCGTCGTGGTAGCTGGCCAGCAGCGGATCGGTGCGGGCCCAGGCGCATCGCAGGGGCGAGGAAAGGCTGTCGTCTTGAGGCATGGCTCGGCTATCGTCGGGGAATGTTTTCGAAATGAGGGGGTGACCCTGATGCAGCAGTCTCGTTTTTCATTGTCGGCGCTTTCGCTGGCCCTCATGGCGCTCGCCGTCGCTGTCCCGGCCGGTGCCGAGACCCTGAAGAAGCCAGCGCTCGACCAGCTCGCCGCCGCCTGGAAGGGTGGCCGCACGGCGCCCGACTTCAAGGCCTTCCTGGCCCAGGCCGCGCAGGCCCAGCCCGCGCTGCAGCCCAGCGTGGCGGCCTACACCGGCGGCAAGGCGCTGGCGGGCGACGACCTCGTCAACATCGCGCGCCTGCTCGGCCTGTACAACCGGCTGCAGAACCAGCAGGCCGTGATCGCCAGCATCGGCACCATGGTGGCCTTGCCCACGGTGCGCAATGTGCAGGTGCCGCCGCACGAGAGCCCGCCCATGGTCGCGTTCGGCCAGCTGGTCGAGAAGATGGCGAAGGACTTCGGGCTGGGCTACCGCAACGTCGACGGCCGCATCTTCGAAGTGAGCCTGAAGGGCCGCGGCAGCGAGGAGTTCGGCATCCTCACGCACGCCGACGTGGTGCCGGCCGTGCTGTCGGAATGGGTGCTCGACGACGGCACGCGCCTGGATCCCTTCGCGATGACGCGCGTGGGCGACTTCCTCTACGGGCGCGGCACTATCGACGACAAGGGCTCCATCGCCGCCGTGCTCTACGCCATGAAGGCCGTGAAGGACAGCGGCCTGCCGGTGGAGCGCGGCGTGCGCCTGATGATCGAGACCACCGAGGAAACCGGCGGCGACGCGATGCAGTACTACCGCGAGAAGACGCCGCTGCCGGCCTACAACATCGTGCTCGACAGCAAGTACCCCGCGGTCGTGGCCGAGAAGGGCTCGGGCGCGCTCAAGGTGTTCTTCCCCGCGGAAGCGGCCGACCCCGCCGCAACGGCCATCACCGCGATGAGCGGCGCCGCCTCGGCCAATGCCATTCCGCAGACCGCGACCGCCACGCTCAAGGGCGGCGACCTCGCGGCAGTGGCCGCGAAGCTCGAGGCCGCCAAGGCCGCCTTCGTGCGCAAGTACGAAAGCCAGGGCGGCAAGTTCGCGATCGACATCGCGCGCGGCGCCGAGGCCGTCGAGCTGAAGGTCACGGGCACCTCGGCCCACGGCTCGCGGCCCGAAGAGGGCGTGAACCCCGTGCCGCGCCTGGCGCTGTTCCTGAAGGAGTCCGGCGTGCCGCTGGCTGCCAATCCCTACCTGCGCGCCGTGCAGTACATCGACGCGCTTTACGGCACCGGCTACCTCGGCGAGAAGATGGGCCTGGGCTACCAGGACGACTTCATGGGCCCGCTCACGATGTCGCCCACGCTGGTGCGCATGGGCGCCGACGGCCGCCTCGAGGTGACGGCCAACGTGCGCATGCCGCGCGGCCGCACGCCCGACGAGCTGAAGGCGCAAGTGGCGGCCAAGGTCAACGGCTGGGCCACGGCCAGCCAGGTGAAGCTGGAGCTGGCCTACGACCAGGGCAACTGGATGGCGCGCGACCCGAAGGGCGCGTGGCTCTCGACCCTGCTCAACATCTTCGGCGACACCACCGGCCTGGAGGCCAAGCCCGTGCCCACCGCCGGCAGCACCACGGCCAAGCTGATGCCCAACGCCATCAACTTCGGCCCCGCGATGCCCGGCAAGAAGTACACGGCGCACAACGCCAAGGAATACAAGGAAGTGCCCGACCTCGACGCCGACATGCAGATGTTCACCGAGATGCTGGTGCGCATCGGCAACCTGCAGCAGATGCAGTAGCGGCCGGCGGGCGTGGGGCACCGAGTTCGCCGCGGCCTGCGCCATGCATGGGCCGGACGGCTAGGCTGAAATTTGCTCCTACGCAAGCAGACCATCGAATGAAACGCAGCGAGTGCAAAAAAAAGGGGGGTAGGAATGGGAGGAGTCTGGGGACTATTGGGGCCTGAGCAGCTTCCGATTTCTCGTCGCACCCGAAGCCTGGGGCTCGCTGCGACCATTCGACGGTTCAATGAACTTGCCGTTCCCGGCATGGGCGGTGTCTGGTACGGCAAGCGCTTCTTGCTCGCGACCCTGGGCATCGTGGTGGCGGAACGCGTGCGGCAACGCGGGGGCAAGGTGCAGAACATCGAGGTCGCCAATGCCGTCGAGGCGTTGGCGTGCTGTCTAGCTTTCAAGGGCCAGGGGTGGCAGTCCGATGCCCGGCTGCGAGGCCGCACCAAGCTGCAGGGGCAGACCACCGATCTCTCTTTCAAGAAAGTCGGGCGGCGTGGCTTCTACGTGAGCCAGCCTATGCGCATGGCGGCGGTGCGGGCATTGCCCGCGCTGGGATTCGCCGAGAACGGCACGACACGGTTCAACGCCTTTCGCGCTTCGGAGGAAGGAGAGGCGTTCGTCGAAGATGCGTGCCGGCCTTACTCGCCTTACAACCGGTCCGTTGTCGATCATCTCGTGAAGTGGGTGCGTGGAGAGGAAAACCGCACCGATACGGCCTCTTTGAGCGAGGCGTTGTCGCCCTTGCTGGCGTTGTCGGGCTCCGCCTGCACGCAGATCCGGGCACGGCTCGAACTGGGTGGAAAGAGCGAGGAGCTCGACAGTCGCCTGCGCCGGCGCAGCGCATTGAACTGGGTCGCCAGCCTCGACGCCGACCCGGCGACGGATTGGCGCAGGCCGGCTGAGATTTCGGACGACAGGCATTGGCACGACCTGCGGGCAGGCGCCGCGTTCTTTGCCGTTCGGGATGCCGCCATCTCGACGCTCAATGCCGTGGAGGGGGCCATGGGCGCCGAAGGACGGCCGACCTCCGTCGATGACGCGGCGCGACGCACGGAGCATTCCATCGATGCGCTGCGGCGGGCAACGGACCGGTTCCTCGAGCTCGGGCATCGAGACGCGGAAGCCCTCGACTTCTCTCGTTTGTGCGCGGCCGACAGTCCGGCGCAGGTTCTCCGGGGCCTGGTTGAACGCGACGGCAGGGTACTTCGCCTGGCCGGCAGCGAGATCCAGGCGGCAGGCGCGGCATTTCGCGGAACGACCGTCGAAGAGTCCTCGCAGGCGGACGAAGACGACGATGGCCCGACGGGCGACGTGCGCGTTCCCTCCGGCATCTCTTACCGCGTGCGCAACCTGTACCTGCTGAACCTCGACATGCAAGGTCGTCTCGGCGAGTGGCTTCAAAGGAACCGATCGGAGGCGGCACATGAGCAGTGATCGGGGCCGCTTGAGCCTTCCTTCGCTGGCTCGGCATTTCGATGCGCCCGAAGGCTACGTCGGCCACTTTGGCTGGATCTGCGGGTATTCGGCCGACGCCCCGTTCCTGAACGACGCAGCCGAACGGTTCACGACGCTCTCCAAGGACCAGCGCGCCAGCCAGGGGCATATCGCGCTGGCGCTGATCGTCGACCCCGGCAATACGCCGATCACCTTCATCGACGCGCCAGGCATCGCTCATCTGGCGATCCTGGAGGCGCGGAACAAGCCCTTTCGGCTGCTGCATGCCAAGGTCGCGCTGCTGGGCTATCGTCACCTGGAGCAGCGTGATCGCTGGCGTCTGCGACTGGTCGTCGCGACGGGAAATTGGACACGCCAGACCCTCGAGGAAAGCCTCGATCTGGCGTGGCGCGTCGAGGTCGACAGCGATGCGTTGGCGGGTCCCACGGCCGACGATCGTCGGGCGTGCGCGGACATCGCTGCCGGCCAAGGGCTGCTGGATTCAATCCGGGCGTGGTTCGACACCCGGCTGCTCGATGCATCGCCATCGGGTTCCGCGCATGTGCAACTGCTCGATGCCTGGGTGGCGCAGTGCGCGACGGCGGCTGCCGGCGAACCGAGGTTCTTCGACAACAGGCGTGCCTCCTTGTTGAGCCAACTGCCGACCAAGGTGAGGGCCGAAAGCGAATTCGGCGCCCGGAACTATCTGGCGATGGGCTCCGGCTTCTACGAATCGGGGACGCGCCCATCGGAAGCGCCTTCGGTGCCCATCGCGGCGATCCGTGCACTGAAGGAGGCCTCGCTGCTTACCCGGACCGCGGAGGTGGATCTCTTCGTCAATCGGCTTGCGTGCCAGGCGGTGGCGTCCTCGGTACAGGCCCTGAACACCCAAGGCGTGAACGTGAGGCCGGCCGTGGCGCCGGAGCCGCTGTTCGGCGACAACAGCGGGCGTACGCTGCACGCCAAGTTCCTGTTCAGTGCGAAGTACGCTAGCAACGCGCCCCGATGCAATGGCGCCTGGATCTACCTGGGCTCGGGCAATCTCACGGGGCCCGGGTTCGCGAACGCGATGAACCCTTCATCGGGAAATCTCGAGGCCGGCGTTGTCTTCGCGCCTGGTCCTCTGTATTGGAAAGCGGACCGGGGCATCGAAGCCCATCAGGTCGTCGGCAATCTGCTGCCGATCCAATGGACCGAGGCCTTCGATGGCTCCACGGTCCTGTCTGCCGGCGATCCCTTCGAACGACCTGAGACCTTGCATACGGCGCCGCCGGTGGCCTGGCTCGCGTGGTGCGAGACGGGCAATGGCGGATCTCTTTCGCTGCCAACCGAAGTGCTGGACCACGCACTGGCCTTCCAGGTGCTGACACCCGAAGGCATCCCAAGCGTCGTGAGCGGGGACGCCATTTCGTGGATGGGGCGCCGCCCTCGGGTCGTGCGCTGCCGGTGGAATGCCGATGGCACGCAGAAAGAGGCGGACATCCCCGTGATCGACGAGTTCGGACGCATCGCGGCGGCCAAGCTGGCGCCTCTGGGGATCGATGAGGGCTGGTGGCAATTGGCGGACTTTCCGGTGGTACCGAGCGAGGAGGCCTCCAGTGATGACCCCGATTCGCGGGACGACCACCCGGCCGAGCCGGGCGGGGAAAGCGGCCGCACGTTGGTGTCGAGCTACTCGATCCGCCAGATGATGGAGCTGATCGAGAACATCGCCGAAAAACAGACGGCCATCGACAGGCGCGATTGGGAGCCGTGGTGCCGACGGCTCGAACAGACGCTGATTCGCATGAAGGGCAGCGGACCGGTGGCCTACTTCCAGATGCAGCAGGCGCCGAGATTGAATCCCTTGAGTCCTCTGAGGGTCGCTCCCTTTCGCCCGGCTTTTGCCGAAACCGCCGACACGCCTGAAGGGCGGCTCTACGAGGAGGTGCTCAAGCGTATCGAGGCCAGCTGGGGCGTCGAAGACATGGAACTCATGGGAGCGCTGCAATGAACCGTTCGTTTGCAGGCTGGCAGGCAGTCGGGCGCAACCTGCAGGAGATCGCCGGCGGCCACGCCATCGAACTCAACGCGGGGCAGCGCGACAGCCTCGTTGCAATCGCCGAACGCCTGCCCGGCAACGGTGTGCTCATCGCGGACGAGGTCGGACTGGGCAAGACGCGCATCGCCGCGGCCGTCGCGCGTGGCGTGATCGACGCCGGAGGACGCGTCGCTATCATCGTTCCGCCGGTGCTGGGCTACCAGTGGCGCGAGGAACTGCAGCGCAAGGCGCACATCGAGAACACGCCCCTGATCATTCGAAGCCTGGACGCGTACCTGGATGCATGGAAGCAAGGGGCCGGCGCAGAGGAACCCTGGGGAGATCACCCGGCGTTGCTGATCTCGCATGCCTTTTGCAACTGGTCGATCAAGAGTAATACCAAGACCAACTGGAAGTGGGCACTGCTGCCGGCCACGCTGGCCCTGGCCCGCGCGCGCAGCGCGGGAAGCGGCCGCCTTCCGCGTGGCTACTGGGCCGGCGGGAAGATGGACGACGACCGCATCGCCGCCGCGGCGCAGTGGATTTTTCGGAATGCGGACGAGGCCTTGCTGGATGCATTGGCCTCCAGCCCCGAGTTGAACCGCTGGGGCAGCGAGTCGCCGTTGTTCGACCCCGGCAACTACCTCAAGCGCACGGTATTCAGGAGCGCGCTCGAACAGGTGGTGGGCCTCGGGCTCGGGCGCTTCGATCTCGTGATCGTCGACGAGGCGCACAAGAGCCGGGGCGAGGAAAGCAATCTCAACCGCTTGCTGGACTTCGTCGTGCAGCCCGCCGCCGACGCGCGGCGGCTTGCCATGACGGCAACGCCGATCGAACTGGACGCGCAGCAATGGATCTCCACGCTCCAGCGCCTGGGCACGGATCTGCCCGATGCCCCGCGGGTGATCGGAGCCTATGCGGCCGCGGTCAAGCAGGTGCGCGCCAGCCCCACCGATCCGGAAACGCGTGCCGCCTTCGGCAAGGCGGCCCAGAGCTTCAAGAACACCTTCGGTGCGGTCGTGGTGCGTCGAGACAAGCGAGACGACCCCTGGGTCAGGCGCTTCGCCGAGCTGTCGGGCGAGAGCCATCATGCCTACAGGCGCGAGCGAGCCATCGCGATCGACGCGGCAAGCCTGCCGCCGGCGTGGCGGCAGGCGGTCTGTGCCGCCGAAGCCCTGTCGTTCGCGACGCGGGGCAGCGACGACGCGGTCGCCAAGCGCTTGCGACTGACGCTGGGCAATGGACATGGAATCGCCGCACTGATCGATCAACTGCTGCAGGATGCCGAGGAAGACAAGGCGCAGGCCGAGGCGGATGGTGCCGGCTCGGTCGAAACCGCGGATCCCGTGATTGCAGCACCCAGGAACAAACGGGAGCAGCGTGCCGACTGGTGGAAGCAAAGGATGGCCGAGGCGTTCCGGGAGGGGGCGACGCCGTCGAGCGATGCGGCCCTCTACGGGCATCCGGCCATCGCGGCGGCCATCGAGGCGATCGAAGCCACCTGCGGACCTGCTGCCAACGAAAAGGTGCTGGTCTTCGGTCGATTCACGCGGCCGATGCGTTCGCTGGTCCGGCTGCTCAATGCCCGCGCGTTGCTGCGCAGCCTCGACAGCGGCGTGCTCTGGCCGCAGGAGAAGCTGGCCGATACCGAGCGGGCCGCGGTGCTCGCTGCGCTGCGCCAATCGGGTCGGCGCGATTCGCTGGATGACATCGACAGTCGACTGAAAACCCAATACGCGGCGCTGGAGCAGCAGCGGGAAAAGTTCAGGACCCATCTGGTGGCGTCGATCGCGCAGGGGTTCGGATCGATGGAGGTCGGACATCGGATCCGGTCGATCTACGAGGCATTTGCAGAACGCGTGGAACACGAGGCCGGACGCGAGACCCCCCTTCATGCGGGTGTGCTGGCGCTGGTGGCGCGCGCGATCCAGGACCTCATGGGGCACGGCGATGCCGCCGTGGATGCGGGGCGTATCGCGGCAGCCTTCGTCGAGCTGGTCGACGCTGCCAGCGACCAGGAAGACCGCTCCGATGCGGAAGGCCAGGGCGGGCAGGCGCAGGCAGTGCAACGATGGGAAGCGCTCGAAGAGCGGCTGAGAGGCGAGTTCAATTTGGCGGAGGGCGCTTTCGCACGCCTGATGCACGGAGACACCCGACCCCATACGCGCCGGATGCTCCAGCTCGCATTCAATCGCGAGCACAGCCACCCGAAGGTGCTCGTGGTCCAGTCGGTCGTGGGTCGCGAGGGGCTGAACCTTCACACCGCGTGCCGGACGGTCGTCCTGCTTCATCCGGAGTGGAATCCAGGTGTCGTGGAGCAACAGATCGGCCGCGTGGACCGCATCGGGAGCCTATGGCAGTCGAAGTTCCAGGCATGGGAAAAGGCCGGCCCCGATCTGGCCGGCGACGGACCGCCTCGCATCGAGATCCGGCCCGTGGTTTTCAAGGGAAGCTACGACGAGGAGAACTGGCGGGTATTGCGCGAGCGTTGGGAGGAGCTGAGGGCACAGCTTCACGGCGTCGTGGTCAACGAGCACGCGAGCGACGAACTCATGCGACAGCTGGCGCGAGAGATCAATGCCTTGGCGCCGGATTTCTCCCCTGCGCCGGTCCAGGCCGCTCGTTGATCGAAGAAGCGACCGAGTCGCCCTGCCACCGCACGGCGAAGCCCCGATCCTCGACCCGCCGTCGAGGATCGGGCAGGCCGCCAGATGGTCGTCCAGACCCAGGTCCGCGAGCCACTCAAGCACGCGCTTTGTCGCCTGCAGTTCCTGGGTGCGCGAGTTGAGCGCTTCGCTGCGGCTCAGTGTGAGCTGCGTGACCTCGGCGCACGCGCGTTCTTCGTCGCGCGATAGCGCCACCAGCCGCTGCGAGACGTTGGCGCGCGAGCGCGACCTCAAGGTCGAACAACGGATCGGTGTCGGGGTAGAAGGACGATGGAAGGGGGGCGAGGGCCCATGCGGCCTCCTGTGAAAGAGGCCCGAAGTCTTCGGTTTCGCACGGTGCCAAGATCAAGCCGCAGCGCGGCTTTCCCTTGCGGCGCGTGGGCCTATCGCACGCCGTGCGCCTGCAGCACCGCCTTCAGCCGCCGCACCTCGTGCTGCAGGTCGAGGATCAGCGCGGCGGCGTCCAGGTTCACGCCGAAGTCGCGTTCGAGCCGGCGCGCTTCAAGCGCGTGCTGCAGGTCGGTGCTGGAGAACTCCCAGCGCTCGGGCGGTGCGTCGGTCGTGGTGACCTGCACGATGCCCACTTCGACCAGCTGCACGACCCAGGCGGTGTCGGCGCCGCAGGCGTGCGCCAGTTCGTTGGCGGCCAGCGGGTGCGAGACGCCGATGGCCGTGGTGGTGGTCACGGAAGAAAAGTTCGCCATGCTCAGACTCCCAGGTGCTGGCGGGGGTTGAACGAGGAGGTCGCCTGCGCGAGTTGGGCGTAGGCGTTGCGCGCGGCCTCGCTGTCGGCGGGCGGCAGTGCGATCTCGAGCAGCAGGTACAGGTCGCCGGGCGTCTTGCCCGCGAAGCCGCGGCCCTTGAGCCGCAGCTTCATGCCGCCGCGCGCGTTGGGCGGCACGGTGACCTCGACCACGCCGCCGGTGGGCGTGGGCACCTGCACCTGCGCGCCCAGCGCGGCTTCGGCGGGGGTGACGGGCAGCGTCATGTACAGGTCGCGCTCTTCCACGCGGTACAGCTTGTGCGGCGCGATGCGCACCTCGAGGTACAGGTCGCCGGCCGGCTCGCCGCCGTGGCCGGGCATGCCCTGGCCCGCGAGGCGGATGAACTGGCCGGGGTGTACGCCGGGCGGGATCTTCACGGCGAGCGTGCGGTTCTCCCACTGCGGATGGCCCTGCGCGTCGAGCGACTGGGCGCGCAGCGTGAGCTCGCGCTCGGCGCCGTTCAGCGCGTCTTCTAGCGTGATCTCGATGGCCGCGTGGTGGTCTTCGCCGCGCGCGCGGTAGTTCTGGCGCGTGGCACCGCGCCGCTCGGCGTCGCCGAACATCGACGAGAAGAACTCGCTGAAGTCGGCGTGGTCGGCCGGGCCCTGGCGCGGGCCGCGGTGAAACTCGTAGCCGGTGTCCCAGCCGGGCGGCGGCTCGAAGCTGCCGTCGGGCCGGCCGCCGCGTGCGACACGGTCGGCCAGCGCGTCGTAGGCGGCGCGCTTGTCCTTGTCGCCGAGCACGTCCTTGGCCTCGTTGATGTCGCGCATGCGCTGCTCGGCGTCGGGCTCCTTGCTGACGTCGGGGTGGTACTTGCGGGCGAGCTTGCGGTAGGCCTTGCGCACCTCGTCGTCGGACGCGGTGCGTTCGACGCCCAGTGCGCTGTAGTAGTCCTTGAATTCCATGGTGGTGGTGATTCCTTTCGGTGGACGGCGTACAGGGCGACCGGGCGCTGATTCAGGCCAGGGCGGCTCCGCCGTCGGCGTGCCGCTGTTGCAACGGCGTCACGGCCCATGTGGGGCCGGCACGTGTGAAGCGCAAGGGTTGCGCGTTGCCGAAGATGCTCGCATCGACCGCCACGCCCAGCAGCGCGGCCAGCGCGTAGAGCGTGCCGCCGTGCGCCACCACCAGCACCGGCGCGGGCTGCGCGGCGAGCGCGGCGGCCAGCGCCTGGCGCTTGCGGTCGACGAACTGCGCCAGCGTCTCGCCGCCCTCGGGCTCGCAGGCCCAGTCGATGTTGGCCGACGAGGTGCCGATGAGCGCGCCGAAGTTGCGCTCGCGCAGGTTCTCGTGCGCGCTGGGCACGAGGCCCAGGGCGCGCGCCACGGTGTGGGCGGTGTCGAAGGCACGGCGCGCGTCGCTGCACACGATGGCGCCGATCGGCTCGCCGGCCAGCAGTTCGGCCGCCTGCACCGCCTGCTGCTCGCCGAGCGCGCTCAGGGGCTCGTCGGGCGCCTGGAAGACGCGCAGCGCATTGCGCCCGGTCTGGCCGTGGCGCAGGAAGTAGAAGTGATCGCAGGCCGGGGCGAGCGGCTGCTCGGCGGCCAGCCGGTTCAGCAGGTCGATGCCCGTGGCGGCGTGGGCGGGAAAGGGAACGGTGCTCGAGGACATGGTTCAGTACGCCAGCTGCAGCGGCTTGCCTTCGCGCTGCGCCTGCACGTCGGCCGGGTGGAAGGGCAGCGGATGCCACTGCTTGGCCGCGAACAGCGGCAATTGGTCGTAGGCGCGTGGCGAGGCCGGGTCGCTGCTCTGGCCGTAGGTGAGCAGGCCTTGCGCCACGGGGCCGCGCGCGTCGAAGGTCACGACCTGCATGTAGCTGCTGCCGTAGTTGACGGCGTAGCCCTTCGGGTCGATCAGCGGCTGGCCCTGCGATTCGAGCTTGTTGAGCACGCCCTCGAACTCGTCGCCGCCGGGCAGCGCGATCTTCTGGCCGCGCACGGTGCGCGACTGCGGCACGCCCAGCGCCACGTCGGGCGCGAAGCCGGCGGTGCGCACGGTGCCGACCGCGTCGCCCAGCGCCTTGAACACCGCCTCGCGCGTGGCGGGCGTGGCCATGTCCAGGCCGGTGGGCGTGGTCACGGGCTGCGCCGGGTCGAAGGGCACGCGCCAGACCTTCGGCAGGTCCTTGGCCTTGCGCCAGAACTCGCGGAACAGCGCCGCGCCCTTCGACTCGGCGTTGCTGGTGCGGTCCCAGGCAGAGAGCACGCGGCAGCCCAGGGCCTGGTCGGCGCTCAGCGCGGCGCCGGTGGCGGTGCACGCGGCCTTCAGGTCGTCCATCACCAGCATGCCGGCGAGGTTCCTGTCGCGGAAGATCACGCTGCGCAGCTCGGCCGCGCCCATGCGGTTGCCCGGCAGGCCGTCGGTGCCGGCCAGTCGGCCTTCGATTTCCATGATGCCGCTGCGCGTGCGCAGCCGCTGCGGCACGCCGACGGGGCCGACCAGTGGCGACACGCCGGCCATCGGCGGCACGCGCGGGTTGCTGAGCCAGAAGCTGTCGTTGCTGTTCTGCACCCAGTCGGGCGTGACGACGACGGGCATGCGGGCCGGCGCGATGATGCCCGGCGCGGCGGCGCCGGGGTCGCGGTGCCAGGCGCAGGCGCTGCGCGAGCCGTCCAGCACGGGCAGGCCGGCGGCGTTGAGCAGCGCGGCGGCGGCCGGCGAGGGCGCGCAGGTCTTGAGCATCTCGGCCGACACGTCGGGCACCACCGACAGGTCGGCGTACATCGCGTTGCCTTCGCGGTCGGCCGCCAGGGTGTTGATCCACGGGATGCCCTGGTTGCCCATGGCGGCGCGCAGCTCGGCGACGTTGCGGGCCCGGCCCATCTTCATCCAGCTCTCGGCCGAGCGCACGTTGAGCGTGTTGGCGTCGCGGATCGCATAGGCCTTCTGGGCGGTCCAGCCCAGGCCGGCGCGCGGCAGCGAGACCACGGGGCCCCAGTCGGTCGCGTAGAAGGTGTGCTGCACGGGCGCGCCGCCCGCCGTGGCGGCGGCCGGCAGTGCGACGGTGCGCGCGACCATCTTCTTCGGCTGCCCGTCGACCCAGTACACGGTCGGGTCGTTGGGGTCGAGCTTGAGCTCGTACAGCGTGAAGCGCTTGCCGGTCGACACGGTGTGGGTCCAGGCCACGTCCTTGTTGAAGCCGATCGACACCACCGGGCTCAGGCCGCCGGTGGCGCCCATCACGTCGAGCTGGCCGGGGATGGTCAGGTGCATCTGCCAGAAGCGGTTGGTGCCGTTCCAGGGGAAATGCGGGTTGCCCAGCAGCAGGCCCTTGCCGTCGGGCGTGGCGTTGCGCCCGAAGGCCCAGCCGTTGGAGCCCAGCTCGCCGCCTTCGGGGTTGGCGTTGAAGCTGTGGCGGCCGATCTCGGCCACCGCCTGCTCGAGCGCGACCGGCGCCGCGCCGGTCTTGACGCCCGGGGCCGGCGGCACGGCGGCCAGCACGGCGCCGGCCAGCGCGCCCAGGCCGCCCTGGATCATCGATTGCTCGGTGGCGCGCGCCAGGTCGGCGGCCGTCATCGGGCGCACCCAGGGCTTGCCGCGGCAGGCCTCGGGCAGGCCATTGGGGCCCGCATCCTGCAGGTAGCGGTTGTAGCCCGCCACGTAGCCGCGCAGCGCGGCCTTCACCTCGTCGTTGGTGGTGGCTGCCGCGCGGGCCAGCGCCGCGTCGTCCATGTGGTAGCGCACGAACAGGTCGATCTGTGCGTTGGGCATGCGGCCCAGACCGAAGTCTCCGGTGTTCTGCGCCCCGAGGAACTGCGCGCGGTCGCCGCGCAGCGTCAGCAGGTGCTCGGCGGTCTGGCAGACGTTGTCCTGCGCGTGCGCGTAGGCGGTGCCGTAGGCCAGGCCTTCGTAGTCGGGCGCCGTGATGTGCGCGATGCCGAAGGTGGTGCGCTCGATGCTCACGCTGCGGCTGCCGGGCGGCGGCGTGCTGGCACAGGCCCCGAGCAGGGCGACCAGGCCCAGGGAGAGGGCCGTCAACGAGAACCGGGAGCGCGAGGTGTTCGAAGTCATGGGGCGGGCGTGGTGGAGAAAAGGGTCGAAAAAGAGGGACCGATTAGAGGATGAACCTCCGTCGCGCACTGTCGCCAGCGCGGCACGCCTTGCCACTTACCTCACCCGAACTTCATGCCCCTGGGCCGCGCCTGCAACCGGTGGATGTAGGCGTCGAGCTTCGGCCGGTTCGTGCGCCCGCCGAAGGCGCGGTGCCAGATGAGCATCGAGCCGATCATCACGTCGGCCGCCGTGAACTGCGCGCCGAACAGGTAGGGGCCGTCGCCGAGTTCGCGTTCGACGGCGTCCTTGGCCTGCTCGAAATCGGTCCAGCCGCGCGCGCTGTTGTTGCTCTTGATCTTCAGCAGGCTGTCGCCCATCGAGGGCTCGAGCTGCGCGGTCGAATAGACCATGAGCGACAGGTAGCGCCCGCGCTCGGGCGTGCCCACGGCCGGTGCCAGGCGCTTGCCGGGGTACTTCTCGGCGATGTACATGCAGATGGCCGCGTTCTCGAAGATGCGGGTGCGGCCGTCGACCAGCGCGGGCAGCTTGCCGGCCGGGTTGATCTTCAGGAACTCGGGGCGCTTGTGGGCGCCCTCCCGGATGAGGGTGGGCACGATCTCGTAGTCGACCTCGGCCTCGTCGAGCATCCACTTGGCGACCTGCGCACGGCTGCGCGGGTCGAAATACAGCTTCATCGTCATGCGGGGTCCCCTTTGTCAGGTGGGTGAGATGGGTGGGTTGTCAGAACTTGGGGATGCGCAGGGTCTTGCTGATCATCAGCGTGCCCGAGAGCGCGAACAGCAGCACCAGCGGGTGCAGCTGCCAGGGGCCGAGCGTCCAGGCGCCGCCCCACACGTTGGCGCCGAGGGCGCCCTTCGAGGCCGCGTAGGCCAGCACGCCCACCAGCACCACGCTCGTCGGGATCGGCGTGCCTTCGAAGTACTTCACCTTGTCGGCGCCGGCCGAGAGCGCCTCGGCCGTCACGTTGTAGCGCGCGAGCCGGCTCACGCCGCAGCCCACGAAATAGATCAGCACCGCGCAGTCCCAGCCGCCGTCCAGGCCGGCGGCGAAGCCGAGCGCGGCGGGCAGCACGCCGAACGAGATCACGTCGGCCAGCGAGTCGAGTTCGCGCCCGAGCGCCGACTGGGTCTGGCGCCAGCGCGCGATGCGGCCGTCGAGCACGTCGAAGATGAAGGCCGCCGGGGCGAGCGCCGCGGCCCAGTAGAAGTGCACGAGCGACTGGCTGCGCATGAAGGCCATCGCGAAGAACACCGCCCCGACGCCGCAGGCCGCGTTGCCGAGCGTGAACACATCGGCCAGGTGAAAGCCGCGGATCATCGAGAAGTGCTTGCGGGCCGGCGGGGACGAAGGCGTGGTCATGAGGCGGGGAAAGCTGCGAAAGGAACCGCACCTTAACCCAAGCGGGGCCCGCTTTTTGTAGTCGCGGGCCGACGCCCCGTCGGCGCGCTCAGGCGGCTGGCTGCGCCTTGGCCTCGACGATCCGTGCGAAGCGCCCGAGCAGGCCCGCCGCCGCGTCGGTGGGGCGCACGCCTTCGCGCAGCGCCGCGGCGTCGAGCCCGTCCGTGGCGAGGTCGCGGGCCAGCAGCTCGATGTAGCCGCCCATGGTTTGGGCGTCGAACTCGGGGTGGAACTGCAGGCCCCAGGCCTGCGCGCCCACGCGGAAGGCATGCACGGGTTCGTGCGCGCTATGGGCCAGCTTCACCGCGCCTTCGGGCAGGCGCAGCGCGCTCTGCCAGTGGATCGCCTGCGCCGGGAACTGCGCCGGCAGGTCGCCCAGCAGCGCGTCGCCGTCGGCGGCTGCGTCGAGCGTGACGGTGACCGTGCCGACCTCGGGCCCTTGCGGGTGGTGGCCGGCCTCGCCGCCGAGCGCGTGCGCCAGCAGCTGGTGGCCGTAGCAGATGCCGAGCACGGGCGTGTCGCGCGCGACCAGTTCGGCGAGCCAGGCGGCGGTGGTTTCGCTCCAGGGTTCGCGGTGCGACACCATCGCGTGCGAGCCGGTGACGACCACGCCCGCGACCTGGCCGGGCGCGGGCAGCGTGTCGCCGCGGCGCGGGTCGACCACCACCAGGGGCAGGGTCTGCGTGCCGAGGCCGTCGGCGATCCAGTGTTCGAAGTCGCCGCGGCCTTCGCGCAGCGCGTCATGGGTGTCACCGACCTTGACGATGACCAGGGGATACGGGGGCGTGCTGTGCATGGCGTCGATCATGCCGCAGCGCACCGTGCGCCGGTCAGCGCCGGGACGATTCCCGACGGTGCAGCAGGTCCATGAAGGCGCGGCCCACGGGCGAGGGCGAGCGCCCCGCGCGCGTGACCAGCCCGATGGGCCGTGACATCAGCGGACGCTGCAGCGGCACGGTGGCCAGCTCGTCGTTCTGCGACAGCTGCAGCGCGAGCCGGGGCAGGGCGGTGAGCCCCAGCCCGGCCGCCACCAGCGCGCCCGCCACGGCCACGCTCGGGTATTCGAGCGCGGGCTGCACCTGCAGGCCGCGCTGCAGAAAGGCGGCGTCGGTGATCGGCCGGATGCTGCTCTGGAAGCTGCTCGCAATGAAGGGCCGCGTCGCGAACACCGACCACGACACCGAGGCCCGCGCGGCCAGCGGGTCGTCACGCCGGCACAGCAGCACGAAGGGGTCGTCGCGCAGGTGGCGGTACAGCAGGGGTTCGTGCGTGCCGGGGCGCACGCTGAGGCCGAAGTCGGCGCGGCCTTCGTCCACTGCGGCGCGCACCGCATCGGCCGGTCCTTCGATCAGCGAGAACTGCACCTGCGGATGCTGCTGGCGGAACTCGGCAATGGCGCCGGGCAGCAGCGCCACGCCGGTCGAGGGCAGCGCCGCAATGGTCAGGTGGCCGCTGCGGCCTTCGAGGAACTGCGACAGCTCGCTGAACGAGCTGTTGAAGTTCTCCAGGATGCGCAGCGCGATCGGCAGCAGCTCGCGCCCCGCCGGCGTGAGCTCCACGTGCCGCGTGTCGCGGTCGAACAGGCGCGCGCCCACCAGGTCTTCGACGATGCGCACCGTGCGGCTCAGCGCCGGCTGCGACACATGCAGGGCCTGTGCGGCGGCGCGGAAGTTGGTGGTCTTCGCGACTTCGACGAAGGCCTCGAGCTGCTGCAGCGTGATGTCGACTCGCACGGATGCGGCTCCCTCGGGGTGGCTGTGGATTGATCCATCCAAGTTATCACAGATATAGGAATATTGTTCTTCACAGATCAATGCGCGACGCCGAGACTGGCGCATTCGATACACGGAGACAAGGGGCCCACGCGCCCCCGTGACATGGACACCAAAATTCTGGAAGGCATCCGGGTGCTCGAGCTCGGACAGGTGCTGGCGGGGCCCTTCGCGGGCGCGATCCTGGCCGACCTCGGCGCCGACGTCGTGAAGCTCGAGCGCGTCGAGGGCGGCGACGACGCGCGCCACATGGGCCCGGCGTTCCGCCACGGCGACGCGCTCAACTTCCACGTCTTCAACCGCGGCAAGCGCTCGGTCGCCATCGACCTGAAGAGCGAAGAGGGCATGGCGGCTTTTGAGACCCTCGCGGCCGGCGCCGACATCCTCATCCACAACCTGCGCCCGGGCGTCACGCAATCGATGGGCATCGACGGCGCCTCGTTGTGCGCGCGCCATCCGCGGCTCATCTACTGCGAAATCTCGGCCTTCGGCCACACCGGCCCGCTGCGCATGCAGCCGGGCTACGAGCCGCTGATCCAGGCCTTCAGCGGGCTGTCGAGCATCAACGGCGGGCCTGACGATCCGCCGATGCGCACCGGCGCCTCGGTCTGCGACCAGGGCACCGGCATGTGGGCCGTGATCGGCGCGCTGGCGCTGCTGCAGCGGCGCCACCTCACGGGGCGGGGCGGCGTGGTGAGCACCTCGCTGCTGGAGACCGCGCTGGTCTGGACCGGCCAGAAGGCCGACGCCTACGTCAACGAAGGGCGACTGCCCGAGCGCCACCGCTCGGGCCATCCGGGCTTTGTGCCCTACGAGTCTTTCGATACCGCCGATGCGCCGCTTCTGATCTGCTGCGGCAACGACCGGCTCTTCGCCAAGTTCGCGCATGAACTCGGGCGCGACGACTGGACCACCGACGCGCGCTTTGCCGGCAACCGGCAGCGGCTGCAGCACAAGGTGGCGCTGTTCGACGAGATCGGCCCGCTGCTGCGCGCGCGCACCCGCGCCGACTGGATGGCGCGCTTCACCGCCGCCGGCGTGCCCTGCGCGCCGGTGCACACCGTGCCCGAAGCCGTCGCGCATCCTCAGGTGGAGGCACTGGGCATGCTGCAGCCGGTGCCGGGCGAAGACTTCCGCCTCACGGCGCTGCCGATGTCCATCGACGGCGTGCGGCCCGCGCACCGCGCGGTCGCGCCCCGGCTGGGCGAGCACAACGCGGCGCTCGGCGCACCGCCGGTGCCGCCGCGCGACGGCGCCTGAGCGGCCGCACCTTTTTTCCTGTTTCAAGAACTACATCCCACCGGAGACAAACTCATGCGCACTTCCATCTTCCGCCTCGGCGCGGTCCTGGCCTTCGCGGTCGCGGCGGCGGCACCTGCCCACGCGCAGGACTACCCCGCCAAGCCGCTCACCGTCGTCGTGCCCTTCGCGGCCGGCAGCGGCACCGACCAGCAGGCGCGCAGCTTCGCGCAGGCCCTGACCGTCGAATACAAGGTGCCGGTGATCGTGGAGAACCGCGCCGGCGCCAGCGGCTTCCTGGCCGCGCAGTACGTCGCCAAGGCCGCGCCCGACGGCTACACGTTGCTGATGACCACCAACACCACGCACGCCGCCAACGAGCACCTGTACAAGAAGCTGCCCTACGACCCGGTGAAAGACTTCACGCCCGTCGCGCTGCTGTCCAAGGGCCACATGCTGCTGCTGGTGGGGGCCGATTCGCCGATCAAGTCGGTGGCCGACCTCGTGGCGGCGGCGAAGAAGTCGCCGGGCAAGCTCAACTTCGGCAGCGGCAGCTCGTCCAGCCGCGTGGCGAGCGAGCTGCTCAAGCAGATGGCCGGCATCGACATGGTGAACGTGCCCTACAAGAGCAACCCGATGGCCATCACCGACCTGCTGGGCGGGCAGGTCGACTTCATGTTCGCCGACGCGCCCACGGCGCTGCCGCACGTCAAGAGCGGCAAGCTGCGCGCGCTGGCCGTGAGCGGCGACAAGCGCCTGGCCGCCGTGCCCGCGCTGCCGACCGTGGCCGAGGCGGGCGTGAAGGGCTACGACATGTCGTACTGGACGGCCGTCTACCTGCCGCCGGGCGCGCCCGCGGCCGTCACGCGCAAGCTCAACGAGATGCTGGTGAAAGTGTCGGCCTCGCCGGCCATCGTCGCCTACCAGGCCATCTCCAGCGGCGAGGCCGCCACCGGCACGCCCGAGGCGCTCGCGAAGTTCCAGGCCGCCGAGTCGCAGAAGTGGGGCCGCGTGATCCGCGCCGCCGGCATCGAGCCCGAATGAGCGGCGCGATGAACACGCCCCACACGCAGCAGAAGACCGTGCGCATCGGCGGCGCCTCGGGCTTCTGGGGCGACAGCAGCACCGGCGCACCGCAGCTCGTGGCGCACGGCGGCATCGACTACCTCGTGTTCGACTACCTGGCCGAACTCACGATGTCGCTGCTGGCCGGCGCGAAGCTGAAGAACCCCGACGCCGGCTACGCCACCGACTTCGTCACCACCGCCATGGCCGCCGTGCTGCCCGACGTGATGCGCCAGGGCATCCGCGTGATCGCCAACGCCGGCGGCGTGAACCCGCGCGCCTGCGCCGCCGCGCTCACGCAACTGGCGGCCGGCATGGGGCTCGCGCCGCGCATCGCCGTGGTCACCGGCGACGACGCGCTGCCGCACGCCGAAGCGCTGCGCGCGCAGGGCATCGGCCACATGGGCACGGGCGCACCGCTGCCCGAACGCCTCGTGAGCGCCAACGCCTACCTGGGCGCCGTGCCGATCGCGCGGGCGCTCGACGCCGGCGCGCAGATCGTCATCACCGGCCGCTGCGTCGACAGCGCCGTTACGCTCGGCGCGCTGATGCACGAATTCGGCTGGGCCGATGACGACTGGGACCACCTCGCGGGCGGCAGCCTGGCCGGCCACATCATCGAATGCGGCGCACAAGCCACCGGTGGGCTGCACACCGACTGGGAGCAGGTGCCCGACTGGGCCCACATCGGCTACCCGGTGGTCGAATGCGCGGCCGACGGCAGCTTCGTCGTCGGCAAGCCGCCCGGCACCGGCGGGCTGGTGAGCCGGGCCACCGTGGGCGAACAACTGCTGTACGAGATCGGCGACCCGGCGGCCTACCTGCTGCCCGACGTGACCTGCGACTTTCGCACCGTGCAGATCGAGGCCGTGGGCGCGGAGCTGGTGCGCGTCTCGGGCGCGAAAGGACGTGCGCCCTCGGGTCGCTACAAGGTCACGGCGACCTACGCCGCGGGCTACCGCTGCAACGCCGAGCTGCTGATCGTCGGCTTCGACGCCGCGGCCAAGGCGCGGCGCAGCGGCGAGGCGATGCTGCGCCGCACGCGCGACCTGTTCGCGCAGCGCGGCTGGGCCGACTTCTCGGCCACCCACATCGACGTGCTGGGCGCCGAGCAGTGCTATGGCCCGCACGCCACCGCCCAGCCGCCGCGCCAGGCGGTGCTGCGCGTGGCCGTGACGCACGCGGACAAGGCGCCGCTCGAGCTCTTCGCGCGCGAGATCTCGGCGGCCGGCACCTCGTGGGCGCCCGGCACCACCGGCCTGGGCGGCGGGCGGCCGTCGGTGGCGTTGTCGATCCGGCAGTTTCCGCTGCTCGTGGACAAGGCGCTGTTCACGCCCGTGGTCGAGATGGCGGGCGAGTCGTGGCCCGTGGCCGTGAGGGCGCAGGCGGCGGAGGTCGCCATGGCCGATGAGGTGGCGTCGCAGGCAGACGCCACCGACCCGGACACGGACGATGAATGGCTCGAAGTGCCGCTGATCCGCCTGGCCTATGGCCGCAGCGGCGACAAGGGCGACGTCTCGAACATCGGCATCCTCGCGCGCGAGCCGCACTACCTGCCGGTGCTGCGCGCGCAGCTCAGCGCGCAGGCCGTGCGCGCCTACATGGCGCACCTGGTCGAAGGCGAGGTGACGCGCTACGAGCTGCCCGGCATCGGCGCCTTCAACTTCGTCTGCGAAGCGGCGCTGGGCGGCGGCGGCATGGCATCGCTGCGCACCGACCCGCTGGGCAAGAGCATGGCGCAGATCCTGTTGTCGATGCCGGTGCGCATCGCGTCCCGCCGGCTGCGCGCGGCCTGAGCCGACGCGCCGCCGGGCCCGCGTTTTCAGCGCGGGCCCACGCCGTCGCGCATCGCTTTCGGATTCGTCCGATGGCCTGCCGCGACGGTTTTTCCTAGAGTGCTTCGTTCCCTGGGCGCTGGCCGTTTTCCGGCCGGCCCGCTCTTCCTTCTCTTCGTCAGATGGCCGCCTTTTTTTGTGAAGGCGCTCGAAGCACGCCATGTCCTTGTCCAGATTCCTTTCCTTCCATTCCCGCCCGCGCGCGGGCCGCTGGCTGCTTGCCGCCTCCACGCTGGTCGCGGGCTGCGGCCCCGTCGCGGTCACGCCGTACGTGCCGCTGCCGCCGATGCCGCCGCCTTCCGAACCGATGAACATGGCCGTGCCTGTCGCGGTGTCGGCCACGACCGCGCGCAAGGGGGCCGTGTACCGGCCCGCGCCCGCGGTGGTGCCCGAGCTGGCGCAGGTCGTGTTCTTCCGCCGCGCCACGTCCACGCCCAGCACGGGCGCGGCGCATGTGTATGTCGACGGCGAGTTCCACGCCGCGCTGATGCCCAACGGCTTCACGCGCCTGTGCGTGGCGCCGGGTGCGCATTCGCTGGAGGCCTACATCGACGACGCGCCGCTGTACGCGGGCAAGTCGCAACCGAAGACGCAGGCCGTGCTCGAAGGCGGGCAGACGGTGTTCGTGGCCGTGTCGGAAATGGGCGAGGGCGCGCCGGTGCCCCACGGCAGGGTCGCGGCCGAGCGCCTGCTCAAGGGCGCGCGCGAGCAGCGCCAGGTGATCAGCCGCGCAGTCCGCGTGCAGCCCTGCCGCGCGCCTTCGCAGCCCGCCCGCCGGGCCTGACGCGGCCCGACGGCCTTCAGCGGATGTGCCTCGCGTAGGCCGCCTCGGCGGCCTCCAGCTGCGTCCAGAAGCCTTGCGGCGCGCGCCCGTGCAGCACCTCGTCGAGCACGCCCAGGTGCGCGTGCCAGCCGCTGGCCACGCTCAGCGTTTCCTTGCGGTCGGGCAGGCGGCGGTGCGTGAGCACCAGGTGCGTCGCTTGCGCACCCTGCGGCGACAGTTCGAAGCTGACCTCGGACGCGTCTTCGCGCTCGCTGCCCCAGCTGATGACCAGCAGGGTCGGCGGCTCGATGCGCAGCACGCGCGAGTGCTGCACATGGGTCTCGCGGTAGGCCGCGAAGCGCTCGGGTGCCACCTCGCCCGACAGCTCGGTGTGCTGGAAGCGCAGCTCGAACACCGCGCCCGGCGCCTGCGCCATGGTGCCGCCGGCCAGCCAGCGGCGGCGCTTCTCGGGATCGACGAGGTAGGTCCACACGCGGTCGATGGGGCCGGGCAGGGTGCGCTCGATGCGCAGGGTGCCGGGCTCGGTCTGCGTGCCCTGGCTGTGCTTCAAGGTCGTGGTCATGGGTCGGTGCTCCTTGGGTGAATGAGGGGAGAGACGTTGTTCACGCGCTATCGCCGGCATCGCGCCGCAGCGCATCCGCCAGCGCGTCCAGGCGGTGGTTCCAGAAGACTTCGTACGCGCGCAGCCACGCATCGGCCGTGGCGAGCGCCGCCGGTTCCAGCCGGCACACGTGCGCGCGGCCCTGCACGGTGCGCGACACCAGCCCCGCGCGCTCCAGCGTCTTGACGTGCTTGGAGGCGCCCGCGAAGGACATGCGAAACGGCGCGCCCAGCTCGCCCACGCTGCACTCGCCCTGCGCGAGCAGCTGCAGCATGGTGCGCCGCGTGCTGTCGGCCAGGGCGTGGAACACGGCGTCGAGCCGTTCGTCTTCGATTTCAAGTTCAACCATAAAGTTGAATATAGATCGGTCCCGAAGAAAATTCAACCCAAAGGTTGAATGATGTAATGGCGTTACACCTGATACACCCGGGACGCCGTGCGCGCTCCGGGCGCTGGAAGCGCGGCGGCGGCGCTCCTACGATGCCTTTCATTCCATCCACTCGCGAAAAGAAAGACACACGCACATGAACCCTCTGATCCAGCGCCGCACCCTGTTGCTCGCCGCCGCCGTGACCCCGCTCGCCGGCGCCTGCAGTGCATGGCCGAAGAAGGGCGCGCAGTCGGACGCCGAAACGCAGCTCGCCGAACTCGAGCGCGCCTGCGGCGGGCGCCTGGGCGTGTCGGGCTTCCACACCGGCAGCGGCGCGCGCCTGCAGCACCGTGCGCACGAGCGCTTTCCGCTGTGCAGCACCTTCAAGCTGGTGCTCGCCGCGGCCGTGCTCGAACGCAGCGCGACCGACGCCAGCCTGCTCGGGCGCCGCATCAGTGTCGGCAAGGGCGACCTGGTGTCGCACTCGCCGGTCGCCGAGAAGCACCTCGCCACCGGCATGACCGTGAACGAGATGTGCGCTGCCACCATGCAGTACAGCGACAACGCCGCCGCCAACCTGCTGCTGAAGGTGCTGGGCGGGCCGGCCGCCGTCACCGCGTTCGCGCGGCGCATCGGCGACACCACCTTCCGCCTCGATCGCACCGAGCCCGAGCTGAACACCGCCATTCCCGGCGATCCGCGCGACACGACCACGCCCGCAGCCATGTCCGACACCGTGCAGCGGCTGGCGCTGGGTGATGCGCTCGGCGCGCCGCAGCGCGAGCAGATGCGCGAATGGCTGCTCGGCAACACCACCAGCACCGAGCGCTTCCTGGCCGGCGTGCCCAAAGGCTGGCGTGTGGGCGACAAGACCGGCGCGGGCTCGTACGGCTCCACCAACGACGTCGGCGTGCTGTGGCCGCCGTCGGGCGCGCCGCTGGTGCTGTCGGTCTACCTGACCTTCCCCGACAAGGACGCGAAGGGCCGCAACGACGTGGTTGCCTCGGCCACGCGCATCGCCGTCAAGGCCCTGGCAGGCTGAGTCAGCGACGGGGCCACAATGGGCGGCCCCATCTTTCTCCCGCCCGCCCCATGGACCTGAGGTCTCTTCGCTATTTCATCGCGGTGCTCGAAGCCGGCAGCCTGTCGCGCGCGGCGGCGTCGCTGTACGTGGCGCAGCCCGCGCTGACCGCGCAGATCAAGAAGCTCGAGGCCGAACTCGGCACGCAGCTGTTCGACCGCTCGCACGTCGGCGTCACGCCCACGGCCGCGGGGCTGCAGCTGTACCAGGACGCGCGGCGCCTGCTGTCGGATGCCGCCGCCATGCGCGAGCGGCTGCAGCGCGCGCCCGACGGGCCCGAGGGCTCGGTCACGGTGGCGGTGCCGTTCCTGTTGGCCTCGCTGCTGCTCGGGCCGGTGCTGGCGCGGCTGAAGCAGTCGCATCCGCGCATCCGCGTGTTCGTGATCGACGACCTGAGCCTGATGGTGCGCAAGGCGATGGTCGATCGCCGCGCCGACATCGGCCTGCTGGTCGACACCCCCAGCGTTGAAGGGCTGGACGTGCGTCCCTTCGTGCGCGAAGGCATGTTCCTCTGCGGCTTCGATGCCAAAGGAGAGGTGGCGGCACTGCTCGGAAAAAGCGCGAAGGGCGGGCGCGGGAAGAAGGGGGCGCCCGCGCGTCCCACGGTGCCTTTCGCGCGCGCGGCGAACCTGCCGCTGGTGCTGCAGTCGCGCCGCTTCAGCATCCGCCAGCGCGTCGAGGCGGCGGCCGAGGCCGTGGGCGTGGAACTCAACGTGGTGCACGAGCACGACTCGGCGCGCGTGCTGCGCTCGCTCTACCTGGCGGGCGCGGGCTTCACGGTCACGCCCGCCTGCGCGCTTGCGGACGGGCCGGGCGATCAGCCGAACTGGTTGATTGCACGCATCGTCGAGCCCGAGCTGGCGCGCACCTACCACCTGGCCACGCCGGCCGGCAAGGTGCCCGATGCGGCCACGCAGGTCGTGAGGCAGGCGCTGGCCGACCAGGCGCGATCGATGATCGCCTCGGGCCGCTGGGACGCGCAGTTCCTGGGCGACGGCAAGCCATAGCCATCGCGGGCAGGAGGATCGCGCGCCAGGGCCATCATCTTTTGTGATGGCCGCGCATCAGCAATCGGTATTTGTTGTGCGGCGGCGTTGTTTGCGAAAGTTCTCCCCACGGTGCACAGGCACCGGCCTCAAGGAGACAACTTGCCCTCACTTTCGCCCGAGGTCGCCAACGTCGGCGAACTCGCATCCCGCGCTGCCCGCCTGCATGCCCGGCAGATCGCCGTGACCAGCCCGCAGCGCGCCTGCACCTACGAACAGCTCGACCGGCGCGCCAACCGCCTGGCCAATGCCCTGCGCGGCCTCGGCCTGCAGCGCGGCGACCGCGTGGGCGTGTACCTGCCCAACTGCGTCGAGATCGTCGAGCTGGAGCTGGCCTGCTACAAGGCCGCGCTGGTGAAGGCGCCGATGAACGCGCGGCTCGCACCGGTCGAGGTGGCCGAGGTCATCGAGAACAGCGACGCCGCGCTCATCGTCACCACCGCCGCGCGCGCCGAGACCTTCCTGCCACTGCTGAAGGGCGCGGCACCCAAGCTGCTGCTGCTCGACGCCGCCGAAGGCGCGCCCGCTTCCTACGAAGGCCAGCTGGCGCGCGCGAGCGACGCCTTCACCTGCGAGCGCGTGCGCGCCGACGAGCTGGCGGTGCTGCACTACACCTCGGGCTCCAGCGGCGTGCTCAAGGCCGCGATGCAGACCTTCGGCAACCGGCTGGCCCAACTGCGCAAGTTCCTCTCGCGCAGCGAAGGCCTGCGCCCCGGCGACCTGCTGGGGCTGGTGGGGCCGATCACGCACGCCTCGGGCATGCAGATCGTGCCGGCGCTGTGCAGCGGCGCGACCATCCGCCTGTTCACCGGCTTCGAGCCCGCGCGTTTCCTGGACGACATGAAGAAGGAGCGCGTGACCCACACCTTCATGGTGCCCACCATGATCAACATGCTGCTGGCCGAGCTGCAGGGCCGCTACCGGCCGCTGCCCGACCTGCAGCGCCTGGGCTACGGCGCCGCGCCGATGGCCCCCGCGCGGATCATGCAGGCGATGGACGTGTTCGGCCCCGTGCTGTCGCAGGGCTACGGCGCGGGCGAGACCACCTCGGGCGTGTGCGGCCTCTCGGTGGAAGACCACCTGTTCGCGCGCGCCGCCATGCCCGAGCGGCTGGCCTCGTGCGGCCGGCCCTTCCTCGAATCGCTGGTGGAGATCGTCGACGACGAAGGCCAGCCGGTCGCACCCGGCGAGGTGGGCGAGATCGTGGTGAGCGGCGAGGACATCTTCGCCGGCTACTGGCGCGCGCCCGAGCTCACGGCCGAGGTGCTCAAAGAGGGCCGCTACCACACGGGCGACCTCGCGCGTGCCGACGACGAGGGCTACATCTACATCGTCGACCGCAAGAAGGACATGGTCATCAGCGGCGGCTTCAACGTGTACCCCTCGGAGGTCGAGGCCGTGCTGTACCAGCACGCGGCGGTGGCCGAGGCCTGCGTGTTCAGCGTGCCCGACGACAAGTGGGGCGAGGCGGTGGCCGCGCACATCGTGCTGAAGCCGGGCGCCTCGCCCGACACGGCCGGACTCGACGACTTCTGCGCCGCACGGCTGGCGGGCTTCAAGCGGCCGCGCCGCATCGAGTTCGTCGAGTCGCTGCTGAAGAACGCCAACGGCAAGGTCGCGCGCAAGGCGATCCAGACGCCGTACTGGGCCGGCCACGCGCGGCGCGTCAATTGAACAAGAGGGAAGAGAACGACATGGACACCACGCTGACCCCTTCCGCCGCACCCACCGAGGCTTCGGCCATCCGCGCGCCGCTGTTCGACGGCCCCTTCGAGGGCTCGCCGCGCGCGGCCGAGTTGATCGCCCGCATCGGCGATTTCCTGAACGGCGAACTGGCCGACCTGGTGCGCGAGAAGGGCATCGACCACGAGCACGGCCCCGACAGGGAGACGCTGCGCCACGTCTGGCGCCGCTCGCACGCGATGGGCTTCTACGGCATGACGCTGCCGCCGGCGATGGGCGGCCTGGGCCTGTCGCTGCTCGACCATGTGCTGGTGAAGGAATCGATCTACGCCAGCGGCTCGCCGCTCGCGCCGCATGTGTTCGGCGAGCTCAGCGGGCCACCGCGTGTCGGCGCGCTCGCGAAGTTTGCGACGCCGGAGCAGATGGCGAAGTTCATCCGTCCGGTGGCACAGGCCGAGAAGGCGATCTGCTTCGCGCTCACCGAAGCCGAGGCCGGCTCCGATGCCGGCGCGGTGCAGACGCAGGCGCGGCGCGAGGGCGACGTGTATGTGCTGAACGGGCGCAAGCGCTTCATCTCGGGCTCGCCGTTTGCCGATCTCGCGGTCCTCATGGCGTCCACCTCGGACGATCCGGCGCGCCGCGAGGTGACGGCGTTCTTCGTCGACCTGACGCAGCCGGGCGTCCAGGTGCAGGCGGGCTACAAGACCATGGCGGGCCAGTCGACCACGGGCGACATCGTGCTCACCGATTGCCGCGTGCCGGCCGCGAACCTCATCGGCGAGCCCGGCAAGGGGCTGGCGCTGGCGCTGGGGCGCATCACCGTCAACCGGCTGCTGCACTGCCCGGGCATGGTGGGGCTGGCGACCGTGGCGCTGAAGGACGCGCGCGACTACGCGCGCACGCGCCGCCAGTTCGGCCGCGCCATCGCGCAGTTCCAGGCGATCCAGCATTCGCTGGCCGACATGGCGACGCAGCTGTGCGCGGCGCGCGCGCTGATGCTGTCGACCGCGCGGCAGATCGACGCGGGCGGCGACCCGCGCGCCGAGGCCTCGATGGCCAAGCTGTTCTGCTCGGAGGCCGCGTTCCGCGTGGCCGACGCGGCGGTGCAGATCCACGGCGGCGAAGGCATCGTGCAGGGGCGGCGCGTGGAGTTCCTGTTCCGCATGCTGCGCATGTACCGCGTGCTCACGGGCACCAGCGAGATCCAGAAGAACATCATCGCGCGCGAGCTGATCGGCGATGCGGCCTGAGGCCGAACCAGACAATCAGGAGACACCACAAGCCATGACTCTCATCAATGCCCATCGCCGCGCGCTGTGCGGCGCGATCGCGGCCTCGGCGCTGCTGCCGGCCATCGCGCGCGCAGCGGGCTCGAACGCTTCCGCCTGGCGGCCGACCCGCCCGGTCAAGTGGGTCGTGCCGTACCTGGCGGGCACCGGCCCGGACAACGGCGCGCGCATCCTCGCGGAAGCGCTCGGGCCCTTGCTGGGGCAGCCGGTCGTCATCGAGAACCGGGGCGGCGCGGCCGGCAACATCGGCGCGCGCCAGGTCGCGCGCGCCGCGCCCGACGGCTACACCTGGATCTACTCGAGCGCGCCCATGGCCGCCAACATGCGCATGCAGCAGAACCCGGGCTACGACGCGCTCAAGGACTTCCGCCACATCATGCGGCTGACCACCTCCGACGTGCTGCTGGTGGTGAATTCGGGCTCGGGCATCCAGACCCTGCAGGAGCTGGTGGCGCGTGCGCGCGCCAACCCCGGCAAGCTCGACTACGCCTCGGGCGGCGTCGGCACGCCCTCGCACCTGGGCGTGGAGCTGTTCCTGCAGGCGGCGGGCGTGCAGGCCACGCACGTGCCGTACAAGGGCGCGTCGGAAATCGTCAACGCGGTGCTGGGCAATCAGGTGAACTTCGGCATGCCGATCTTCTCGGTGGCGCTGCCGCACGTGCAGGGCGGCAAGCTGCGCGCCCTGGGCGTGGCCGGCGCCAAGCGCAACGCGGCCTTGCCGCAGGTGCCGACGCTGGCCGAGCTGGGGCTGCGCGGCGTCGAGCTCACGTCGTGGGGCGGTGTCTCGGTGCCGGCAGGCACGCCCGACGCGATCGCTGCGCGCATCTACGAGGTGTTCGGCCAGGCGCTGAAGCAGCCGTCGGTGATCGCCGCGCTGACGGAGCTGGGCAGCGAGGTGAGCCCGTCGACGACCGAGGCCTACGTGCAGGGCTTCGCGAGCGAGATGGAACTGACCGAGCGGATGATGAAGACCGCGAAGCTGCAGCCGTTGTAAGAGGCAGGCTTCAGAGCACGAACCACCCCACGGCCACGTAGTGGCTCGTGGTGCCGGCCAACACGAACAGGTGCCAGGCGCCGTGCGCGTGGCGCAACCCCCGCCGGTTGCGATAGAACACCGTGCCCACCGTGTAGAGCACGCCGCCCGCGACCAGCCAGGCCAGGCCCGTGGCGTGCAGCTTGGCCGCCAGCGGCGCGGCAGCCAGCACGCCGAGCCAGCCCATGCCGATGTACAGCGGCAGCGAAGGCTTCTTCGCCGTGCCGGTCTCGGCGGGTTTCAGTTCGCGCCAGATGCCGAAGCACGCCGCGCTCCAGATCGCCGCGAGCAGCAGCCAGCCCCAGGGGCCTTGCAGCGTGACGAGCGCGAAGGGCGTGTAGGTGCCCGCGATGAGCAGGAAGATCGCGCAGTGGTCGGCGCGCTCCCACAGGCGCTTGCTCCGGCCGCGCGTGCTGTGAAAGAGCGTGGAGGCCGCGTACAGCGCCACCGCCGAGAGCGAGAACACCAGCCCGCCCGCGATGCGCGCCGGGTCGCCCGTGGGCAGCGTCTTGGCGAGCAGCAGCGCGGCGGCCGGCAGCGCGAGCAGCAGGCCGAACAGGTGGCTGTAGCCGTTGAGTCGTTCGCCGGGGTACATGAGGTGCTGAGGTGCGGTGGGGAAGTGGGCGCGTCGGGCGCACGCGGATGCTAGGGAGTGGCCATGACTGCCCCGTGACCGGGCAAACCCTGTCTGGATTCTGGTTGCAAATGTTTACATTCAGCGGCCGGGATGCATTCCCGACACCCGCCGCGTGCTTTGGCGCACCCGCGCCGGCGGGCCTTCTCACCGTGAGGGACTGCCGATGAAAAAACGTTTGATGTCGTGGCGCCGGGCTGCTGTCCTGTGCGTCGCCATGGGGAGCGCCGCTGTCGCTTGTGCGCAAGTGCAGCAGTTCAAGTGGGGGCATATCTACGAGCCCGCGAGCATCTTTCACCAGCAGGCCGAACTGGCGGCGCGCAAGATCGCCGAGCAGTCCGAGGGCAAGATCAAGATCGAGGTGGTGCCCGCCTCGAAGCTGGGGCAGGAGCGCGACTACGCGCTGATGCTCGCCAACGACGCCATGCAGATCGCCTACGTCGGGCAGGCCACGCTGGCCGAGGGCTATCCGCCGCTGGGCCTGGGCAGCTACCCCTTCGCCTTCAAGGACCTGGACCACGTGCGCAAGTACCTCGCGAGCCCGCTGCTCGCGGACCTGATGAAGGGCTACAACGAACGCAGCGGCAACCGCATGGTCGCGTCGGTCTACTACGGCGCGCGGCAGGTGACTTCGGGCAAGCCGCTGCAGCGCCCCGAAGACTTTCGCGACCTGCGCCTGTACGTGCCCGACGCCGCGGCCTACCAGCTCTTCGCCACCGCGCTCGACGCCAAGCCCGTGTCGCTGCCGTTCAACAGCCTGTACGGCGCGCTCAAGAAGAACGAGGTCGAGGCGCAGGAGCATCCGCTGGGCACGGTGCGCGCCAAGCAGCTGTACGAGGTGCAGAAATACGTGCAGCTCACGGGCCACATCTACGACACGCTGGGCATCGTCATCGGCAAGGCGGCCTGGGCCCGGCTCACGCCGCCGCAGCAGGCGATGGTGGAGAAGACGCTGGCCGACACGGCCAAGTGGACCAACGTCGGCGTGATCGCCAGCGAGCTGGAAGACGAGCAGTTCCTGCGCGGCAAGGGCATGACGGTGCAGCCGGTCAACCGCCTGCCGCTGCTGGAGCGCGTGACGAGGCGCTCCACGCCCGAGCAGATGGGCGGGCGGCCGGGCGACTTCGCCAAGCTGCAGGCGCTGGCAGGCGCCGCGAACTAACCGGCCCGCTGCCGGTAGCCGCGCGGCGTGCTGCCGGTCCACGTGCGAAAGGCGCGGTGGAAGGCCGGCGTGTTGTCGAAGCCGACCGAGGCGGCGATGCGGTCGATGGGCTCGCGCGTCTTCACGAGGCGCTGGATCGCCAAGTCGCGCCGCACCTCTTCCTTCAGTGCGCGAAAGCTGGTGCCCTCGGCCGCAAGCTGGCGCGACAGCGCGCGCTCCGACATGTGCACCGCGCGCGCCGCTGCGCCCAGCGTGGCGTCCGAGGCGAGGTGCGCGGCGACGAACTCGCGCACCGTGGCGCTGGTGGTGTCGTGGTCGAAGGTGACGAAGATCCAGTCGTCGGGCGCGCGGCGCACGAAGTCGAGCAGCTCGGCGCGCGTGCGCTGGAAGGTCTGGCGCAGCACCGGTTCGGCAAAGTGCACCGAAGATGTGTCTTGCTCGAACTGCAGCGGGCCCGGGAACAGGTTGGCGTACTCGTCGAAGCGCGCCGGGCGCGGGAACGCAAAGCCGACGCCCAGCACCGGCAGCTGCCGCCCCATGAGCCACGAGGCCACGCCGTGGATCAGCTTGACCATCAGCGCATGGCCGAAGGGCGTGGTGGGCCGCGCGGCGGCTTCCGGGTGCGGCGCGATGGCGATCGTGGCCACGCCGTGGGCGCGCGTCATGCGCAGGCGGTGATCGTCCAGCAGCAGGTTCCAGAAGCGCGTGAAGCGGTACATGGCGACCATGAGCGAGGGCGCGTCGAGCAGGCTGAGCCCGAGGTACTTGAGCGCGCCCGCGCGGATCGGGCGCGACCACAGGCCCAGCATCTCGTCGCCCATGAAGAGCGACACGCACTCGTACATGCGAACGAACTGCTCGCGCGTGACGCGCGCGCCGTCCTGGCGCAGCAGCTGCGGCGAGAGGCCGGCCTGCGCGGCCAGCAGGTCGATGTCGCGCGGGCTCAACTGGCGGCGCGCGCCGCTCAGCAGGTGCTGCAGGAAGCTGACGGCGACGGTGGCGCGCTCTGGCGGCATGACGGGTTCAAAAGACGGTTGGCGGAATCTGCAAATGAATGGGCGCGATCTGCAAGCAATGGCGCGGCGCCCAGGGCTATCGTAGCCCTGAAGCGCCCCATTCCGGTGGCGGAACCCGCAACAACCCAAGGAGCCCTGCCGTGATCGAACGGAACGTCACCCTGCACATGGACGAAGAGGTCGCCGTCGTGACCCTGAATCGTCCCGCCAAGCGCAACGCCATCGACGAGGCCACGCTGGCCGCGCTGGACGCCGTGTTCAGCGCGCTGCCGCGCGAGGCCAAGGCCGTGGTGCTGACCGGCGCGGGGCCGCATTTCTGTGCCGGGCTCGACCTCAAGGAACACCACGACAAGGAGCGCACGGCGGTCGACTTCATGCGCGTGTGCCAGCGCTGGCACAGCACCTTCGACAAGATCCAGTACGGCGGCATCCCGGTGGTCGCGGCGCTGCACGGCGCGGTGGTCGGCGGCGGGCTCGAACTCGCGGCGGCCACGCACGTGCGCGTGGCTGACCCGTCGACCTATTTCGCGCTGCCCGAGGGGCAGAAGGGCATCTTCACCGGCGGCGGCGCGACGGTGCGCGTGGCGCGCATCATCACGCCGAGCCGCATGGTCGAGATGATGCTCACCGGCCGCGTGCTCGACGCCCGCGCCGGCAAGACGCTGGGCCTGGCGCACGAGATCGCCGCGCCCGGCGAGAGCCTGCGCGCCGCGATGGTGCTGGCCAAGCGCGTAGCGAAGAACGCGGCGCTGTCGAACTACGCGATGGTCACGTCGATCAGCCGCATCGCCGACATGTCGGCCACCGACGGCATGTTCGCCGAGTCGCTGATGGCGGCGGTGGTGCAGACCGGCGGGGAAGTGCAGACGCGGCTGGGGGCGTTCGTCGACAAGTCGCTCGCCAAGGTCACGCCCGAGCAAGTGGCGGGTTGAGGCCCGGCGTCAGGCGTCGAAGGCTCGTCGCAACTCGAGCGACAGCGTGCCGGCCAGCGCCTCGCGCTGCGGCGCGGGGCGCCAGAAGCTGCGCGTGAGGGCGCCGGTCGATTCCCACTCGGGATGGCTGCGCGCCGGTTGCACGGCGCGCACGGCGCCCGCGGCGGCGCGCATCAGCGTGTCGTCCTCGTCCGCCGACGGGGCCTCGGCCCGGATGCGTTCCACGGCCGCATGGCCGCGCCGTTCCAGCGCCTGCGCCAGCTGCAGCTGCCACGCCGCGAGCGTGAACAGCACGCTGTCTTCCACCGTGAGTTCGTGCATGTCGCGCAGCTTGTTGGCCAGCTTGCGCCCGAGCGGACCCCAGCCCTGCGACACCGCGCCGCCGATGGCGCCGCCCAGCGCCGCGCCCGCGCCCAGCGACAACCCGGCCACCGCGAGGTCGGCCACCACGCCCACGGCGGCGCCGATGACCGCGCCCTTGCCCAGGCGCAGGCCGGCGTCCTTCATCGCCTCGGGGTTGAAGAAGTCGAGCGTCCAGCGGCCTTCGATGATCGGCAGCGGCGCTTCGTCGGCGTCGCCCTGGCGAAAGCCGTAGAGCGCGAGCAGGTCGTCGGTGCAGCGTTGGGCCTTGTCGAACACGTCCTTCTGCACGCCGGCGACCAGCGCCTGGCGGCGCGTGGCGTCGGCGAACTCGGCGGCCGGCACGGTGCGGCGGATGGCCGCGGCATCGACCAGCAGGTCCGCGATGCGCGTGCAGGCCGACTGGCGGCGCGCGTCGGCCTCGGCGTCGAGCGCGTCGATCACGCCGCGCAGCGCGTCGCGGCGGTCGCGCAGCAGGGTGGCCAGGTCGTTGTAGAGGTCGTGCTCGGCGCCCACGAACGGCGCCGCCGCATCGAAGCGCACCTGCACGTGCAGGCCGTAGGCCGAGAGCAGTTCTTTCCAGGCCGGCTCGCGGCTGGCGGCGTCGCGCACGAAGTTGAGCACCGGCAGCACCGGGCGTGCGCAGGAGTTCAGGAGCTCGATCTCGTCGCGGAACTTGGGCAACACCGGCTCGCGCACGTCGATCACGAGAAAGGCGGCGTCGATGTCGAGCATCGCGCGCAGCACCTTGGCCTCCTGCTCGAACACGCCGTGCGCCTCGGGGCCCTGCAGAAAGCGGCGGATGCGCTCGGGCGGCGTGGCTTGCGCGGTGGCGTCGAGGCCGGCCAGGTGCTCGCGCAGTGCGACCGCATCTTCGAGGCCCGGCGTGTCGAGGAAGCGCACGGCCGGCTGGCCGTTCACCTCAAGGTCGACCGATTCCACATGGCGCGTGGTGCCCGGGCGCTGCGACACCTCGCCGAAATTCACGCGCCGCGTGAGCGTGCGCAGCAGCGAGGTCTTGCCCGCGTTGGTGTGGCCGACGACGGCAATGCGGATCGGAGTCGGGGTGGTCATGCGGTGGCGGTGCCTTCCGTGAAGACGGCATCGAGCCGGTCGCTCGCAACCACGTGGGCCAGTCCGGCGTCGCGCAGCCAGTCGCGCCAGCGCTGCGTGGCGGCGGCGTTGGGCGCGTCGGCCAGCCAGAGGCGGCATTCGCCGCAATGCGCCAGCACCTCGCGCAGGAAGCGCTCGGTGCCGCGGTCGGGGCTCGAGGCCGCATGGCAGACCAGCAGCACGGTGCGCGGGTGGAGCTGCGCGAGCTGGTCGAGCAGCGCACGTCGCGCCGGGGCGCTGCCGTCGATGCGGACCGCGGATGCCGGCAAGCCGGCGGGCGGCCAGGGCAGGTCGGGCGGCAGTTCGAAGCCGACGACGAACAGGCCGTCGTGCTGCTCGGAGGCCGGCAGGCCCGTGGGTGCGGCGGGGTGCGCGCGGCCCGGGTCGGCATCGACGATGGCGGGTGGCGCCAGCGCGGCGAAGCGGGCCAGCAGCTTGCGGTAGTAGGGCGCCTGCCAGTCGGGCTGCAAGGCGGGGCGACGCTGGCGGCAGACGGCGGCGCTCAGCAGCACCAGCACCAGGCGCGGCAGCAGGCCGTACACCGCGATGCAACCGGTGAGCCACAGCGCCCAGGTGCGCTGGGCCGCAGCGACAGGCACCGCCGATTGCACGGTGGCCGCATCGGGCACGGGAAAGCCGAGCTGCGCCGGCAGCCAACCCAGCGCTTGCACCACGCGCACGAAGAAGGCCGGCTCGAGGATGGTGGTTTCCCAGCTCAGCGTGTAGCTGCGAAAGGCGAGGGCGAACAGCATCGCGGCCAGCACCACGGCGAACGACAGCGCCCAGATGCCGTGGCTCACGAGCCCGAAGGCCCAGGGCAGCAGGCGCGCACGTGTTAGCAGCCCCGTGGCCGCGCGCACCAGCTGCGGCGCCTGGCCGCGCTGGCCGCCCGCCACGCGCGCCGTGAGCGACAGCCACAGCCAGCCCAGCGAGGCCGTGCCGAAGGTGCCCGACGGCAGCCACAGGCCGGCCAGCCACAAGAGCAGCGTGAGCGCATGCAGGCCCAGCAAGCTGACGAGCGCGACGATCACGTTGATGTGGCGGTCGTTGCCGCCGACCACCTGGCCGGCGAGGCCCAGCCCCGCGATCACGACCAGCGCCACCAGCGCCAGCAGCACCCACGGCGCCCATTGCCGGCCGCGCGAGAGTTCGGCCTGCAGGCCCATGCGCTCGCCGAGCTGGCGGGCGCGTTCAACGATGCGGGTGGGGCCGTCGGCTGCGCGCGAGGCCGCGGTGCGAAGGGCCGACGAGTCGTCGAGCGGGCCGTTCTGTTCGGTCCATCGGACCGCCTCGGTGATCACCGCATCCGGAAAAGCAGGTGCGCGCAGCGCGGTGGTGGTGATCAACAGGGTCCCTTCTTCTTCGCCAATGACGCCCCGGCGCAGCAAAGCGGCGGCGGGGCGCGCAAATTATGCCCGGCGCATGCAGAAGGCCTGCCCAAGAGAAACGGGGCCGCGAACGGCCCCGTGGCGCTGCGCTTGCGGTTTCAGCGCAGGCCGAAGAACGACAGCACGGCGACGACGACCACGACCAGGCCGACGATGTAGATGATGGAATTCACGCGAAGGCTCCTTGTGGTTGGCGATGACCCAGCATCGGGCGCCCGCCGGCGCGCGGGTGTCGGCGAGGGACGGTGCGTGCTGTAGGACTCGCGAAGCGCGCACACGGCGACAAATGCCCGGGATGGGCGTGGACGTGGGCGTGGGCGTGCGCGCCCGGCCTGCTGTGTGACCATTGTTTGCAATGAGCGGCGGGCATCCACGCAAGACTCTGCCCCTTCCAGAAAAGGCCAGGTCATGCGGCTCACCGAGCAATCCCCGTTCACAGGTTCCCACCCCGCGCACCCCGGCGCCCGCGCGCCCCGCGGGCCCGATGCACCCGCCGCACCGCGCGTCAACGCGCAGCTGCTGCCCACGCTGTTCGACCGTCTGCGCGACGAGGCGCCCGGCCGCAGCGCCGAGCTGCCGTCCGAGTACACGGCCACGCCGGCCCGGATGCGCGAGATCATCCAGCGCGACCTGGCCCTGCTGTTCAACACCACCAATGCCGAAGACCTGATCGACCGCACGCGCCATGCCGACGCGGCGTCTTCCACCGTCAACTACGGCGTGCCGCCGCTGGCCGGCAGCTACCTGTCGGAGCGCAAATGGGCGGACATCGAACGCATCATCCGCCGCGCCATCCGCGACTACGAGCCGCGCCTCATTCCCGACAGCGTGCAGGTCGTGCCGCTCATGAAGGAAGACGGCGCGGCCGAGGCCTACAACGTGCTGCTGTTCGAGATCCGCGCGCTCATCCACCTGAAGCCGTACCCGCTGGCCTTCACGGTGCAAAGCGCGGTCGACCTCGAGACCAACCGCATGCGCATCGTCGGCGCGGCGGATTGAAGCCTGTCTGTCTTTCATTTCTCCTTTACTTCAACCACGCCAGGGAAGGCTCACCGTCATGGATCCGCAACTCCTCGAGTACTACAACCGGGAACTCGTCTACATGCGCGAGGCGGCGAGCGAGTTTGCCGCCTCGCACCCCAAGATCGCGCGCCGCCTGGGTATGCACGGGATCGAGGTGGCCGATCCGTACGTGGAACGGCTCATCGAGTCGTTCAGCTTCATGTCGGCGCGCATGCAGATCAAGCTCGACGCCGAATTTCCGCGCTTCACGCAGCGCCTGCTCGAGGTGCTGTACCCCAACTACCTGAGCCCCACGCCGTCGATGGCCGTGGCGCAGCTGCATCCCAGCGTGAAGGAGGGCGACTTCACGCGCGGCTTCGTGGTGCCGCGCGGCACGGCCTTCCACGCACGCGTGCCCGCAGGCGAGCAGACGCCCTGCGAGTTCCGCTCCAGCCAGGACGTGACGCTGTGGCCCTTCGAGATCGCCGAGGCCCGGCTCACCGGCGCGCCGCCCGACATCCCGGCGCTGGAGCGCTACGTGCCGCCGCACGTGCAGGTGACGGGCGCGCTGCGCCTGCGGCTGCGCATCGTGGGCGAGATGGGCTTTTCGGCACTGTCGGGGCTCGACCGGTTGCCGATCTACCTGCGCGGCAACGAGCAGGTGGCGTCGCACCTGTTCGAGCTGCTGCACACCTCGGCGGTCGCGACCTTCGTCGGCGAGCCCGGCCAGCTGATGGACCGGCCGCACGTCGTGACCGAAGGCGCGCTGGTGCACGAAGGGCTGGGGCCGGGCGAAGGCCTGCTGCCGCTGGCGTGGAACACCTTCCACGGCCACAACCTGCTGCACGAGTACTTCGCGTGCCCCGAGCGCTTCTACTTCTTCACGCTCACGCAGCTCGCGCCGGGGCTGGCGCGCATTCCCGGCAAGGAGGTCGAGATCGTCGTGCTGCTGAGCAAGCCGCCTGGCGCGCTGGGGGCGCTGGTCGATGCGGCGCAGTTCGCGCTGTTCAGCACGCCGGTGGTCAACCTGTTCGAGCGGCGCACCGACCGCATCGAGCTCGACAGCGCGCAGACCGAGTTCCATCTCGTGCCCGACCGTTCGCGGCCGATGGACTTCGAGGTGTATTCGGTGCAGCGCATCGCCGGCCAGCAGGCACGCACCACGGCCGAGATCGACTTCCGCCCGCTCTACCAGACGCTCAACGAAGACGAAGGCAACCACGGCCGCTACTTCTCGGTGCGGCGCGAGCCGCGGCTGGTGTCCGAAACGGCGCGCAAGTACGGCACGCGCACGCCGTACATCGGCACCGAGGTGTTCCTGTCGCTGGTCGACCAGCAGGAGGCGCCGTACCCCGAGAGCCTGCGCTATTTGTCGGTGAAGGCGATGCTCACCAACCGCGACCTGCCGTGCCTGGTGCCGCGCAACGGGCAGGCCGACCTCGCGGTGGCCGATTCGATCCCGGTGTCGGCCGTGGGCCTCATCCGTGCGCCGAGCACCCCCAAGTCGCCGTTCGCGCAGCGCGAGATCGCATGGCGGCTGATCCGCCAGCTGGGTTTCAACCACCTGCCGCTGGCCGACATGCCGCACCGCGAGGGCGCGCAGGCGCTGCGCGACATGCTGCGGTTGTTCGTCACGGCCGACAACGACGTGCTGCGCCGGCAGATCGATTGCCTCGTCGGCTCGCGCATCGAGCCTGTGACGCGTCGCCTGCCGGGCGCGGGGCCGCTGATCTACGGGCGCGGCGTGCAATGCACGCTGAGCGTCGACGAAGAAGGGTTCTCCGGCACGAGCCCGTACCTGCTGGGGCTGGTGCTGGAGCACTACCTCGCGCGGCACGTGAGCATCAACGTGTTCACGCAGACCACGCTCGAATCGATGCAGCGCGGCACCGTCGCCAAGTGGCCCGTGCGCATGGGCGGGCGAGGCGCGGTCTAGTTTCTCCTGGGCGGGAGCGCCTGCTCCAGCAGCCACAGCATGGCGGCCCGCACCTTGGCGGCATCTGCGCCGGCATCGATCTCCAGGGCCGCACGGTCGAAGGCGGCCGACAGCAGGCGGGCGAGGGCGTCGAGCGACACCTCGCCGCGGCCCATGCCGGCGCGCGCCAGCCCCTGGCGCAATGAGTTCGCCGAGGTGGCGTCGTCCATCGACATCATTTCCGCCAGGCCCAGCACGGCGGGCCCGTCGATCAGCAGCAGCCGGGTGCGCCCCGGCACCGTCATCGCCTTCAGGTAGGCCTCGCTGCCCACGAGCAGGGCCTCGCGCGGGCCGAGCTCGTCGGGCGTGGCGGCATCGATGTCGGCCGCGACCGCCTGCGCCTCGAGCAGCAGCACCTGGCGGAACAGGTCGCGCTTGTCGTTGAAGTGGTGATACAGCGCCCCGCGCGTGATGCCGGCGGCCATGGCGATCTCGGGGGTCGAGGTGTCGCCATAGCCCTTGCTGACGAAGAGCGTGCGGGCCGCCTCGGTCAGCGCGAGGCGGGTGGTTTCGGTGCGTTCGCGGTTGGTGCGTGCCGGGGTTTTGGCCATGCCCCTAATTTACATGCAGTCTGTTTGTGGATTAATATTTAACTTACATGCAGTTTGTACGTTTTATCCACGAAGGAGCCTCCCCATGAAAGTGACGAGCTATTACCCGGTGATCATGACCAACGACGTGGCCGGCACCGCGGCCTTCTACCAGGCGCATTTCGGGTTTGTGTCGCTGTTCACGACCGACTGGTACGTGCACCTGCAGCTGGCGGACGATGCCTCGGTGAACCTCGCAGTGCTCGACGGCACGCACAAGACCATTCCCGCCGAAGCGCGCGGGCAAGTGGCGGGCGGGCTGCTGTTGAACTTCGAAGTGGAAGACCCCGACGCGGTGCACGAGCGCCTGAAGGCGGCCGGCCTGCCGATCCTGCTGTCGCTGCGCGACGAGGCTTTCGGCCAGCGCCACTTCATCACGCGCGACCCGAACGGCGTGCTGATCGACATCATCAAGCCGATCCCGCCGTCGGGTGAGTTCGTCGCGCAGTACGAAGCCGGCGCACTGCCGACCTGACGCCCGTTCAGGCGCGCAGGGCTTCGTCTTCTTCCAGTCCGTCGCCCAGGAAGCCGCCGCTCTGGTGCGCCCACAGCCGCGCATACAGGCCGCCCTGGGCCATCAGCGTGCGGTGGTCGCCTTCCTCGACCACGCGGCCTTCGTCGAGCACGATGAGCCGGTCCATCGCGGCGATGGTCGAGAGCCGGTGCGCGATCGCGATCACGGTCTTGCCTTCCATCAACGTGTACAGGCTCTGCTGGATCGCGGCTTCGACCTCGGAGTCGAGCGCGCTCGTGGCTTCGTCGAGCAGCAGGATCGGCGCGTCCTTCAGCATCACGCGCGCGATGGCCACGCGCTGGCGCTGGCCGCCCGACAGCTTCACGCCGCGTTCGCCCACATGCGCCTCGTAGCCGTGCCGTCCGCCCGCGTCGCCCAGCGTCTGGATGAAGTCGTGCGCCTCGGCACGCCTGGCGGCGGCTTCGATCTGCGCCAGCGTGGCGTCGGGCCGGCCATAGGCGATGTTGTCGGCCACCGATCGGTGCATCAGCGAGGTGTCCTGCGTGACCATGCCGATGTGCATGCGCAGCGAATCCTGCGTGACCTTCGAGATGTCCTGCCCGTCGATGAGGATGCGGCCGCTCTCCAGGTCATGGAAGCGCAGCAGCAGGTTCACCAGCGTCGACTTGCCGGCGCCCGAACGGCCGACCAGGCCGATCTTCTCGCCGGGCTTCACGACCAGGTTCAGGTCGTCGATCACGCGGCGGCCCGCATCGCCATAGCGGAAGCTCGCCTGCTCGAAGCGCACCTCGCCGTGCGGTACGTCGAGCACCGTGGCATGGGGTGCGTCGAGCACCGTGCGCGGGCGCGACAGCGTCTTCATGCCGTCCTGCACCGTGCCGATGTTCTCGAACAGGCTGGTCATCTCCCACATGATCCAGTGCGACATGCCCTGCAGCCGCAGCGCCATCGCCGTGGCGGCGGCCACCGCGCCCACACCCACCGTGCCGTGCGACCACAGCCACAGCGCCATGCCGGCCATGCCGGCCGTGAGGCCCATGCTCAGCGTGTGGTTGACGATCTCGAAGGCGCTCACCAGCCGCATCTGGCCGTAGCCCGTCTTCATGAACTCGCGCATCGCATCGCGCGCAAAGCCGGCCTCGCGCTGCGTGTGCGAGAACAGCTTGACGGTCGCGATGTTGGTGTAGGCGTCGGTCACGCGCCCGGTCATGAGCGCGCGCGCGTCGGCCTGCGCCTTGCCTACCTTGCCCAGGCGCGGCACGAAGTACACCAGCGAGGCGATGTACAGCGCCAGCCAGATGACGAAGGGCCACACCAGCTGCGCGTCGAGCACGCCCACCAGGATGATCATGGTGGCCACGTACACGCCCATGGCCACGAGCACGTCGGCCAGCACGAACACGGTCTCGCGCACGGCCAGCGCGGTCTGCATCACCTTGGCCGTGATGCGGCCCGCGAACTCGTCCTGGTAGAAGGCCATGCTCTGGCCCAGCATCAGGCGGTGGAAGTTCCAGCGCAGGCGCATCGGCAGGTTCACTGCCAGCGTCTGGTGCTTCACGATGGTCTGCAGCGCCACCACGCCGATGCTGATCACCAGGAACGCGGCCAGCCACAGCAGCGTGTCGCCGCGCTCGGCCCACAGCCGCGAGGGCACCTGGCCGCCGAGCCAGTCGACGATGCGCCCGAGGATCGCGAACAGCGCGGCCTCGAAGGTCGACATCACCGCCGTGAGCACCGCCATCGCGGCGATCTTGCCGCGCACGCCGTGCGTGCAGGCCCACAGGAAGGCAAAGAAGCCCTGGGGCGGCAGCGTCGGTTCGGCGGCGGGGTACGGGGGAAGGAGTTTTTCGAAAAAGCGGAACAAGGAATCGGTCTCCAGCAGAGCCTTCGAATGTAGCCCTGCATGCATGACCTTGCCCCGAAAAGGTGCGTTCGTGGCCGGTGCCTTCAGCAACCCTTCAGCTGCGTCGTGTCTTGCTGTCGTCGGCGCGTGCTGCCTTTGTTTCCATGCCCCCCAGCCGCGCGCTCAGGAAGTCGATGAAAGTTCGCAGCTTGGGCGACATGTACTGCCGGCTGGTGTACACGGCGAACAGCGTGACCGGCGTGGCCTCGAACGCGGGCAGCAGCCGCACCAGCCGGCCCTGCGCCAGGTCGTCGTCGATGAGCCAGACGGGCAGGTAGGCAATGCCCATGTCGGCGCGCACCGCGTGCAGCGTGAGCGTGGTGTCGTCCGAGCGCATCGTGGGCGTGAGCCGCAGCGGGAACATGCGCCCGCCCGGCCCCTTGAGCGCGAGGTTGTCCAGGTTCACGTAGCTGGGCACGATCGCGCCCAGCTTCGCGAGGTCGGCCGGCACCGCGGGCAGGGCGCCGTGGCGCTTCAGGTAGGCCGGCGTGCCCGCAAGATGAAAGGGCACGCGGCACAGCGGCCGCGCGATGAGCGCGGGCGAGGGCTCCTGCGTGGCGCGCAAGGCCAGGTCGTAGCCGTCGGCCGCGAGATCGACCTTGCGGTTTTCCAGGTGCATGTCGACCAGCACCTCGGGGTACGCCGCGCGGTAGTCGGCCAGCACGCGCGCAAAGCGCGGCGTGGCGCACCACACCGGCGCGCTCACCTTGAGCTGGCCGCGCGGCGCGTCGCTGGTCTGGCCGATGGCGGCCTCGGCCGCGTCGAGCAGGTCGAGTGCGCGGCGGCTCTGCTCGTACCAGGCGGTGCCGGCTTCGGTCAGGCTCAGGTGGCGGCTGGAGCGGTGCAGCAGCCGCGCGCCCAGCGATTTCTCGAGTTGCGCCACGTGCTTGCTGGCCATCGGTGCCGACAGGCCCAGGCGCTCGGCCGCAGCCACGAAACTGCCGGCCTCGACGACCTCGCGGAACACGCGCAGGCTGGTCATGCGGTCCATCGATGATTTCCTGTGAAGAAAGGATTCGATGCATCGTAGCCTGTCGATTTCCTGAAAGGAAATGTCTACAGTCGATCCAACGCCTTCAAGGAGCATCGACTTGACCCACGACACCCCCACGCTTTCCCGCCTGCCCACGTACTTCATCTCGCACGGCGGCGGCCCCTGGCCCTGGATGAAGAAGGAGATGGGCGCCACCTACGACCAGCTCGCCGCCTCGCTGGCCGACATGCCGCGCCAGATCGGCCGCACGCCGGCTGCCGTCCTCATGGTCTCGGCGCACTGGGAGTCGCCCGTGTTCACCGTGCAGGGCAACCCGCGCCCGCCCATGATCTACGACTACGGCGGCTTTCCGGCCCACACCTACGAGGTGCGCTACGCCTCGTCCGGTTCGCCCGAACTCGCGCAGCGCGTGCAGTCGCTGATCGCCGCCGCCGGCCTGCCGGCGCAGATCGACCCCGAGCGCGGCTACGACCACGGCATGTTCTCGCCGATGGCCGCGATGTACCCGAACGCCGAGGTGCCGGTGGTGCAGCTGTCGCTGCGGCGCGGGCTCGACCCGGCCGAGCACCTGGCATTGGGCCGCGCGATCGCGCCGCTGCGCGACGAGAACGTGCTCATCGTCGGTAGCGGCCTGAGCTATCACAACCTGCGCAACTTCGGCCCGCAGGCGCACGGCGTGTCGAAGGCCTTCGGCGACTGGCTCGACGAGACGGCTGTGCAGGCCACGCCGCAGGCGCGCGTGCAACGCCTGCAGGACTGGGCCTCGGCCCCGTCGGCGCGCGTGGCGCACCCGCGCGAGGAGCACCTGATTCCGCTGATGGTCGCGGTGGGTGCGGCCGAGGGCGATGTCGGCGAGCGCGTCTACCACGAGGACGCCTTCATGGGCGGGCTCGTGGTGTCGAGCTACCGGTTCGGCACGGGCTGAGCCTTACCGCGCGGCCACGGGCATGCCCAGCAGCAGCTGCGCCATGCCCTTGCCCATCGGGTCGGGCCGCAGCGAGGTCGGCCCGCCGCCGTCCAGCGCCTGCGTCATCAGGAAGTTGAGCGCATGCAGGCCCGGCACGTCGTAGCGCGTGACTTCGCCGTGCACCAGGTGGCCGAGATAGGCGCGCACGCGTTCCGGCGTCAGCTCGCGGTGCAGCAGCGGGAGGTCTTCGGGGCGGCGCGCAATGATCGCGATGTTCGACGTGTCGCCCTTGTCGCCCGAGCGGCCATAGGCCAGCGTGATCAGCGGGACCGTGGCGCCGCTATCAGCTGACGGCAGCATCGCGGTCGGGCCGGCCTTGATGCCCAGCGTTTCGGGGAGCACGGCGTCCCGGCAGGGAATCTCCACGCGTTCTTCGTGCTCGCCGATCACCACGCGCGGCGCGGGCAGCCGGTCCTTGCGGACCAGGCAGGAGAACAACCGGTAGCGCGGCTCCACGGCGGCGCGGCTGTTCAGCGTCAGCGCGCTGCCGCTGGTGGACCCCGGCGCGAACGACACGCCCGGTGCACGCGCCTCGCGCGAGAAGAGTTCGAGCGCCGCCTTGTCGCGATGCGTCACCGCCACGCGGGCCACGGCTTCGCGCAATCCCGATGCGGTGGCGTGCGGGCCGTAGCTGTCCTCGGCACCGATCACGCCGACCAGCGTCTTGTCGAAATTGCCCAGGCCTTGCGCGCGCAGCATGCCTTGCACGCGGCCCAGCAGTGCGTGGCCCGTGCGCCGCGCCTTGTCCAGCGCATCGGCGCCGAACACCGACACCTGCGCGATGCAGCGGTAGCCTTGCTGGTAAGTGGCCGACAGCTTGTAGGTCGGCGGCGGCGGCAGGCCACGCGCGCCTTCCACGCGCACGCGGTGCGGCCCGACTGCGACGGCCGTGACCTGGGTGAAATCGCAGACCACGTCCGGCAGCACGTAGCGGGCCGGGTCGCCCACTTCGTAGAGGATCTGCTCGCTCACCGTGGCCGGCGTCACGAGGCCGCCGGTGCCCTCGGGCTTGGTGACGACGAAGCCGCCGTCGGCCGTGCATTCCACGTACGGGTAGCCGATGTTTTCCCAGTCGGGCACCCCGGCCCAGTCGGTGAAGATGCCGCCCGTGGCCTGCGCGCCGCACTCCAGGATGTGGCCCGCCAGAGAGCCGGACGCCAGGCGGTCGTGGTCGTTGGCCGACCAGTCGAATTCGTGCATCAGCACGCCCAGTGTGGTGGCGCTGTCGACGATGCGGCCGGTGACCACGATGTCCGCGCCCAGGGCCAGTGCGCGTGCGATGGGCAGGGCGCCCAGGTACACGTTGGCGCTGTCGATGCCGGCGGGCATCGGCGTGCCCGAATAGAAATCGCGCGTGTCCTCGGCTTCGAGCGCGGGCAGCAGCGACAGGCAGTCGTCGCCCTCGACGAACGCCACCTTCAGAGGGCAGCCCAGCGTGCGCGCGAGCGCCTCGATGCGCGCCGCGCAGCCGCGCGGGTTCAGCCCGCCCGCATTGGCGACCAGCCGGATGCCGCGGCGCGCGCACGCCGGCAGGATCTCGCGCAAGGTGACGTCGATGAAGTCCGTCGCGTAGCCTTGCGCGGGGTCGGCCTTGCGCGCCTGGGCGAAGCTCGACAGCGTCATCTCCGCGAGGTAGTCGAACACGAGGTACTGCATGCCCGGCACGTCGACGAGCTGGCGCGGGCCGAGGATGCTGTCGCCGATGAAGGCGCAGGCGCCGCCGATCTTCACGGTCTTGTGCTTGTTGTTCGGGTCCATGGCGTCAGTCCAGCGAGAGGTTCAGCTGGCGGATCACGTCGCCGTTGACCTGCGTTTCGCGCGCGATGAACGCCGCCAACTCGGCGGGCGTGCCGCCGACCGCCTCGGTGCTGATGGCGGCGAGCTTGGTGCGCAGCTCGGCGCCCTTGAGCACGGCGGCGAGTTCGCTCGAGAGCCTGTCGACGATCGCCGCGGGCGTCTGCGCCGGGGCCATCACGCCGGCCCACGCGTAGGCCGTGAGTTCGGGGTGGCCGAGTTCCTTGAGGCTGGGCACCAGCGGCAGCAGCGGCGAGCGCTCCTGCCCCGTGACCGCCAGCGCCGTGAGCTTGCCCTGGCAGATGTGCGGCCCCATGGCCGAGATGGCGTCGAACATGAAGCCGACGCGGTGGCTGACAAGGTCGGTGGTCGCGTCAGCGGTGCCCTTGTACGGCACGTGCATCGTGCCCTTCATGCCGGTGGTGCGCGCAAAGCGCTCGCCGAGCAGGTGCGCCGCCGAGCCCACGCCGCTGCTGGCAAAGCTCAACGGCGTGCTGCCGTCGCGGCCGGCGCGCACCAGGTCGTCCACGCCGCGCACGCCGGGGCTGGCCGTGACCAGCACGAGCGAGGTGCGCGTGAGCTGCGAGACCGGCGCCAGGTCGGCGGCGCGGTAGGGGAGGCGGCGGTAGAGCGATTCGTTGTTGGCGTAGGCGCCGATCACGACCAGCAGCGTGTAGCCGTCGGGCGCGGCCTTGGCCACGAGGTCGGTGCCCAGGATGCTGTTGGCGCCGGGCTTGTTGTCGATCACCACGGGCTGGCCGAGCCGCACCGACAGGTCGCGCATCACGTCGCGCGCAATGATGTCGGTGTTGCCGCCGGCGGGGTAGGGCACGACCACGCGGATGGGGCGATTCGGGTAGGTGCCCTGTGCGGTCGCGAGCATGCCGGTCAGCGCGAGGGCCACGGCCGTGAGGAGGCGCGCCGCTGCATGCGCGCGGCGGGTCTTTTTCTTCTGCATGTTCGTTGTCTCCAAGGGTGTCCGTGCGTCTCGCCGATGGCGTCGATCCTTGCCGGATGCGGTTCATTATGGAAATCGCATCGATGCCTGCCTAGCCGTACCATGGAGTTTTGCGATAACCAGATGGAATCAGGCAGCCAACCGTCGCCATGCAGCTCAAGGACCTTCATTCATTCCGCGTGGCCGCCGAGCGCGGCAACCTGCACCACGCCGCCGATGCGCTGGGCGTGACGCAGCCGGCGCTGTCCAAGTCGATTCAGAGGCTCGAAACGGCTCTGGGCGTGCGCCTGTTCGAGCGCACCGCGCGCGGCGTGGCGCTCACGGCCATCGGGCAGGCGCTGTATGCGCGCAACCTGGGCCTGGAACAGCTCGTGGACGACATGCGCACCGAGGTGCAGGACATGAAGCTCGGGCAGTCCGGCAAGCTGCGCATCGGCACCGTGCCCGCCATCGTCGAGTCGGTGATGACGCCGGTGTTCGCGGCCTTCCTGGGCGCGGGCAAGGATGTGCGCTTCGAGACGCAGGTGCAGCTCAGCGGCGTGCTGCTGCAGCAACTGGAAGCGGGTGCGCTCGACTTCGCGATTGCCGCCGTCAACCGCGAGGTGCCCGCGGCGCTGTCCTGCACCGTGCTCGGCGAGCAGGAGTCGTACGTGATTGCGCGCAACGGGCATCCCTTTCACCGGCGCGCGTTCACGCTGCACGACATGGCCGCGCAGCCCTGGGTGCTGCCGCCGTCGAGCATCACGCTGCGTGCCTGGGTCGAGTCGATGTTCCGCGACGCAGGCATCGACGGGCCGACCGCCTTTCTCCAGTCGGACGCCTCGCCCGCGGTCTTTGCGCCGTTGGTGCGCAGCACCAACCTGCTGACGGTCATGACCTCGGACTCGCTCGGTTCCTCCATGGGCACGGGGCTGGCCGCGCTGCCGTCGCCCGCGCCGGTCTGGGCGCTGGAGATCGGGTTGTTCTGGCGGCGCAGCGCCTACTTCTCGCTCTTGATGAAGCAGTTCCGCGACCAAGTGGTGGAGGTGTTCGATGCACGCAACCTGCAGCTGAACCGGCGCCGGGCGCGGCCTTCACGCGGGTGAGCGGATGAGGTCGCGGGCTGCGCGGCAGAATGAAGCCATGCCCACGCCCGCTCTTCCCACCCCCGACGAATCTGCCGAAGCCCGGCGCCAGATCGCCCGCATCGAAGCCCTGTCCACCTCGCACGACCCGGTGCACGACGGCATTCGCGTGCGCTGGCGCCGCTTCGGCACCGACACGACGCAGCCGCCCATCGTGCTGCTGCACGGCGGCCACGGCAGCTGGATGCACTGGCTGCGCAATGCCGAGGCGCTGTCGGCGCAGCGCACGCTGCTCCTGCCCGACATGCCCGGCTTTCACGATTCCGACGCGCTGCCGCGCGTGGCGCCCGGCGAGGACGCGCTGGTGCCGCTCCAGGCCGCGCTCGGCGGCACGCTCGACGCGCTCATCGGCGCCGGCACGCCCATCGACCTGGGCGGCTTCTCGTTCGGCGGGCTCACCGCCGCGCGCTTCGCGGTGCGGCGCGGCGCGATCCGCCGGCTGGCGCTGATGGGCAGCGGCGGCCACGGCACCTTGCGCCGCATGACGGTCGAGATGATCAACTGGCGCGCCGCCCCCGACCGCGAGACCGAGCGCGCCGCGCTCATGCACAACCTGGGCGCGCTGATGCTGCACGCGCCCGCCGCCATCGATCCGCTGGCCTTCGAGATCCACGACCTCTCGTGCCACGGCACGCGCTTTCGCAGCAAGGAGGTGTCGCTCTCGGGCGGGCTGCAGGCCGCGATCGACGCGCTGGGCGTGCCGACGCTGCTGCTGTGGGGCGAGTTCGACGTCACCGCCGATTCGCGTCCGCTGGTGGCGCAACTGGCCAGCGAAGGCCCCGGCCGCGAAGGCGTGGTGATCGACGGCGCGGGGCACTGGGTGCAGTACGAGCGCGCCGACGAGGTCAACGCGCAGCTGCTGCGCTTCCTGGGCTGAAGCGGTTCAGCCTCAGCGCAGGTAGCGCCCGTCCGCCTTGAGCATCGACAGCTCCGAGAAGGTCAGCCCGCGGTGCTCGCCGGGCCGGTACGACACGGCGATGCCGCCGAGGTCGAGTGTCTTGAACGACTCCAGGCCCTTCTGCAGCGACTCGGGCGTGGGGTTGGCGCCCGCGCGCTTCAGGCCTTCGACCATGACCTTGGCCGTGACGTAGCCCTCCAGGCTGGCGTAGCTGAACTCGGTCATGCCGATCTTCTTCATCGCCGCCTGGTACTCGGCAATCACCGGCATCGCGCTGTTCCACGGGTAGGGAACGACCTGCGAGATGACCACGCCGGCCGCGTCCTTCTTGATGTCCTGGAACAGCTTTTGCCCATTCAGGAACGAGAACGAATAGAAGGCCGTCTCGCCGCCGGTCGCGCGGTAGGCCGCGATGAACTTCGCCGCCACGTCGTTGGTGGCCGACAGCACCACGGCCTTGGGCTTGAGCTTGGCCAGTTCGGCGGCGCGCTCGGCCGCGTCGGAGCCGTCGTTCTTGATGGCCACGCTGCCGACCATCTTGTCGCCGCGCTCCGCAATGAACTTCTGCGTGCTCTCCATCGCCGAGCGCGCTCCGGGGTTGTCGTTGTGCGCGAAGGCGATGCGCGACAGGCCGATGGTGAACAGGTGGTTCACGATGCGGCTGTATTCCTCGTCGAAGCTGATGCGCACCGGAAAGCCGAACTCGCTGAACTTCACCACCGGGCCCGCGCCCGTGTAGGGGCCGACGACGGGAATCTTCAGCTCGTTGGCCGCCTTCAGCGCGCCGACCGCCGACGAGGTGCCGATGGGCATCAGCACGCCCACGGCGCCGTCGCGCGCGAAGGTCTTGACGTTCTCGGCGCCCTTGGCGGGGTCGTAGGCGTCGTCGAGCTGGCGCAGCTCGACCGGCCGGCCGTTGACGCCGCCGCTCGCGTTCAGCGCGGTGAACATGGCGCGGATGCCCACCAGCGGCTCGGTCGACAGCGATGCGAGCGGGCCGGTCTGCACGTAGGTCTGGCCGATCAGGAGCGGCTTGGCGGGCTGGGCCGAGGCGGGCGCCACGGCGAAGGCGAGCGCGGCGAGAGCCCAGAACCGCAGATGAATCTTTTTGTGTCTCATAGTCACTAATTGTTAATAAACCGATCTTAAGGCGCGGGCCTTCGCAGGTAAATCGATCGCTGGTTGCGACCTGGGGAATACTGTATAAAAATACAGTTAACAACTGCAATCATGGGCCTCCCTTTCCTCGACTCCTTTTCCACCGCCGCGGGCCGCGGCGTCTGGCACGCCGACGAACTCGGCCTGGCCGACGCGCAGGTCGTGGCCACCGGGCATGCCGCGCTCGACGCCGAGCTGCCCGGCGGCGGCTGGCCCGTGGGCGCGATGACGGAGCTGCTGCAGGCCACGCCCGAGGCCCATGTCTGGCGCCTGCTGCTGCCCGCGCTGGCGCAGGCCGTGGAAGCGCGCGGCGGACCGGTGGTGCTGGTCGGTGCGCCTTACGAGCCCTGCGGCACCGCGCTGGCGGCGCAGGGGCTGCCGGTGGAGGCGCTGATGTGCGTGCGCAGCGACGCCCCGGCCGCGCGGCTGTGGGCCTGCGAGCAGGCGCTGCGCTGCGCCGAGATCGCCGCCGTCGTCGCCTGGCTGCCGCAGGCCCGCGTGGGCGAGCTGCGGCGGCTGCAGCTGGCGGCCGCGCAGCACGAGGTGCTGCTGTTCGTGTGCCGGCCCGAGTCGGTGGCGCTGTCGGCTTCGCCCGCGCGCCTGCGCCTGCGCGCCGAGCGCTGCCCGGACGATCCGGCGCAGATCGCGCTGCACCTGCTCAAGCGCCGGGGGCCGCCGCTGGCCGCGCCGGTGCGGGTGCCGGCGCGCAACGCCCGCATGAGCGCGCTGCTGGCTGCGGCCCGCGTGCGGCGCCAGCTGCGCCTGCAGCCGCCCATGGCGCCGGCCGTCGCGCCGTCGGCCACGGTGGTGCGCATCGACGCATGGAAAGGAGGCCCGGATGCACTGGATCGCCTTGCAGTGGTCGTCTGAGTCCGAAGAAGCCGACGCCCCCGACATGCCCCCGCCCGAGGCCCTGGGCTGGTGGGCGCTGCAGTTCACGCCGCACGTCGCCTGGCAGGACGAGGCGCTGATGCTCGAGGTCTCGGCCTGCGAGCGCCTGTGGGGCGGTCGCGCGCCGCTGATGCGCCAGCTGCTGGCCCTCAACCCCGCGCCCGACGCGCGCATGCGCGGCGCGCAGGGCGCCACCAGCCTGATCGCGCTGGCGCGGCTGCGCCTGTTCGCGCGCAACGAGCACCGGCCCGCCGAGGTGCCGGCCGGCCTGCCGCTGGACACGCTGACGGCCGCGCAGGGCCACCTCGACCTGCTCGCGCGCCTGGGCTGCCGCACCTGGGGCGATGTGGCCGCCTTGCCGCGTGGCGGCCTCACGCGGCGCTTCGGCACCGGGCTGCGCGAGGCGCTCGACATCGCCTGGGGCCTGCGCCCCGAAAGCCACGCCTGGCTCACGCTGCCCGACGTGTTCGAGCAGAAGCTCGAACTGCCCGCGCTGGCCGAGACCGGGCCCGAACTCATGTGGTCGGCCAACCGCCTGCTGTCGGCGCTGCAGATCTGGCTGCGCGCCCGCCAGCGCGGCGCGCGTGCGCTCGAGCTGCAGTGGACGCTCGACCTGCGGCGCCTCAACGGCGTGACCCTGCCGCCGCACCAGCAGCTCACCGTGCGCACGGCAGAGCCCACGCAGGACATGGCGCACCTGCGCCGCCTGCTGTCCGAAAAACTCGCGCTCACCACGCTGGCCGCGCCCGCGAGCTGGCTGAAGCTGCGCACGCTCGAAACCGATCCGCTGGCCGGCGCCAGCACCAGTTTCCTGCCGGAAGACAACCGCAAGGGCGACAAGCTGCACGAGATGGTCGAACGGCTCAGCGTGCGGCTCGGCGCCGACCAGGTGGTGGTGCCGCTCGCGCAGGCCGACCACCGGCCCGAGCGCCAGCAGCGGTGGCGGCCCGCGCTGCAGAAAGAGAAAACGCAGGCGCCCGACAAGGCCCGCAAGGACGCCGCCTCGCAGCCCGATGCGATCTACCCGCCCTGGCTGCTGCCCGAGCCCTTGCGGCTCGAGATGGACGGCGAACGCCCGTGCTACTGCGGGCCGCTGCGCAAGCTGGTCGGGCCGCAGCGCGTGGAGGCCGGCTGGTGGGGCGGCGAGGAAGACGGCGGCCAGCCCGCGATGCGCGACTACTACGTGGCCGAAAGCCCCGAGGCCGGCTTGGTGTGGATCTTTCGCGAGCGGCCCGCCACGCGCTTTTCGTCGGGCGAGGTGCGCTGGTACCTGCAAGGCTTCTATGCCTGACCTGAGCGGCAAGGAAGAGCGCAAGCGCCAGCCCGCCAAGGTGCATGTGCTGCCGCAGCGGCTGCGCCCGGCGCCGGGCCTGCCCGGCTATGCCGAGCTGCACTGCCTCACGAACTTCAGCTTCCAGCGCGGCGCCTCGACGCCCGAAGAGGTGGTCGAGCGCGCCTACCACCTCGGCTATGCGGCGCTGGCCATCACCGACGAATGCTCGGTGGCCGGCATCGTGCGCGCGCATGTCGCGTTGCGCGACCTGCCCGTCAAGCTGGACACCTACGAGCGCGAGCACCCGGACGAGCCGCCGATCCCGCGCCACACCGAATTCCGCCTGCTGTTCGGCAGCGAATTCCGCTTCGAGCGCTTCAAGCTCGTGGTGATCGCGAACGACCCCGAGGGCTGGGGCAACCTCTGCGAGTTCATCACCGCCGCGCGCAACACCGAACTGCCCAAGGGCGAGTACCGCGTCGATTGGGACACGAGCGACGTCGCCTCGCTGCAGCGCTGCCAGGTCCTCTTCGTGCCGCACCGTCCGCCGGGCGGCATGCCGGATGCGGCCACCGTGCAGGACGACCTGGCCGCCGCCAAGGCGCTGTACGGCGACAACCTCTGGCTGGCCGTGGAGCTGTTCAACGAACTCGACGACGACCTCTGGCTCGTCACGCTGATGCAGGCGGGCGAGCAGGCCGGCGTGCCGCTGGTCGCGGCCGGCGACGTGCACATGCACGCACGCGGCCGCAAGCCGCTGCACGACGTGCTCACGGCGGTGCGCGAAGGCCGCACGGTGGCCGAGTGCGGCTTCGCGCTGCAGTCGAATGCCGAGCGGCACCTGCGCCAGCGGGTGCGGCTGGCCGAGCTGTACCTGCCCGCGATGCTGGCGAACACGCTGGAGGTGGCGCAGCGGTGCCGCTTCGATCCCGAGGTGATCCGCGAGACCTACAAGTACCCGCTGGAGACTCTGGGTAGCAACGAGACGGCGACGCAGACGCTGGCGCGCAAGACGTGGGAAGGGGCGCAAAGGCGCTACCCGAACGGGATTCCTGATGGCGTGCGAGCCCAGGTGCAGAAAGAGCTGGACCTGATCAGGGAGCTTGAATACGAGATGTTCTTTCTCACCGTAGAGAACATCGTCCGCTTTGCGCGCTCACAGAAAATTCTTTGCCAGGGTCGCGGGTCATCGGCCAATTCCGCTGTCTGCTATTGCCTCGAAATCACCGCCATCGACCCCGAAAAAGGCCACCTGCTGTTCGAGCGCTTCCTGAGCCGCCATCGCAAGGAGCCGCCCGACATCGACGTCGACTTCGAGCACCAGCGGCGCGAAGAGGTCATCCAGTACATCTACGAAAAGTACGGCCGCGAGCGCGCCGCCATCGCCGCCGTCGTCATCTGCTACCGCTCGCGCAGCGCCTTGCGCGACGTCGGCAAGGCCATCGGCATCGACGAGCGGCTGGTCGACGAGTTCGCCAAGGACCACTACTGGTTCGACGACACCGTGCTCGGCGAGCAGCTCGACAAGGCCGCTGCGCGCGTCGGCGTGAAGGAAGACCGGCTCAAGCTGATGCAGTGGATCGAGCACACGCAAAAGCTCAAGGGCTTTCCGCGCCACCTGAGCCAGCACGTCGGCGGCTTCGTGCTCACGCACACCAAGCTCACGCGGCTGGTGCCGGTCGAGAAGGCGTCGATGAAAGACCGCTCCGTCATCCAGTGGGAAAAGGACGACCTCGAGGCCATGGGCATGCTCAAGGTCGACGTGCTCGCGCTGGGCATGCTCAGTGCGATTCGGCGCGGGCTCGACCACATGAACCGCTGGCGGGGCTCGGCGGTACAGATGCACCACATCCCCAACGACGACCCGAAGGTGTTCGACATGATCTGCGACGCCGACACCATCGGCGTGTTCCAGATCGAGAGCCGCGCGCAGATGTCGATGCTGCCGCGCCTGAAGCCGCGGACGTATGAGGACCTGGTGATCGAGGTGGCGATCGTGCGGCCCGGGCCCATTCAAGGTGGCATGGTGCATCCGTATCTCAAGCAGCGTGAGCGGGTGCGCAAGGGCTTGCCGATCCACTACGAGAAAGACGAGTTGCGCGAGGCGCTGGAACGCACGCTGGGCATCCCGATCTTCCAGGAGCAAGTGATGCAGATCGCGATGATCGCAGCGAAGTTCAGCGCAGACGAAGCCGATCAGTTGCGTCGTGCCATGGCCGCGTGGAAGCGCAAGGGCGGCCTCGACAAGTTTCACGCGAAGCTCGTGGATGGGATGGTGGACAACAAGTACCCGAAGGAGTTCGCCGAAGCCATCTTCAAGCAGATCCTCGGCTTCGGCGACTACGGCTTCCCCGAAAGCCACGCCGCGAGCTTCGCGCTGCTGGTCACCATCAGCAGCTGGCTCAAGAACTACGAACCCGCCTGCTTCCTCGCTGCACTGCTCGACTCGCAGCCGATGGGCTTCTACAGCCCCTCGCAGCTGGTGCAGGACGCGCGCCGCCATGGCGTCGAGGTGCGGCCGGTCGACGTGACGTGCAGCGAGATCGACACCACGCTCGAAGCCCGCGCACCCGATGCGCCGCGCATGCCGCCAGGCACCGACACGCGCTACGCCGAGCGCCTGGGCAACGAGAACCAGCCGGCGGTGCGGCTGGGCCTGAACCGGGTCCTGAGCCTCAGCGAAGCCGGCGCCAGGCGTTTGCTCGCAGCGCGCGCACAAGCGCCTTTCACCAGCACCGAAGACCTGGCCCTGCGCGCCGAACTCGAAGGCAAGGACATGGCCGCGCTCGCCGCGGCCGATGCGCTGATGTCGCTCTCGGGCCATCGACGCCAGCAGGTGTGGGACGCCACCGCGCAGCACCGCTCGTCGGCCCTGCTCAAGGGCGTGCCGATCCACGAACAGGCGTTGCTCCTGCCGGCCGCGCCCGAGGGCGAGGAAATCGTCGGCGACTACGCGGCGCTGGGCCTCACGCTGCGCCGCCATCCGCTCGCGCTGCTGCGCCCGCGCCTGGCGCGCATGCGGCTCCTGAGCGCGGTGGAGCTGCGCACCGCACGCAGCGGCCAGACCGTGCGCGCCTGCGGCATCGTCAAGGGCCGGCAGCGGCCCGGCACCGCCAACGGCACCATCTTCGTCACGCTGGAGGACGAGACCGGCAACGTCAATGTGATCGTGTGGAGCCACGTCATCGAGGCCTGGCGCGAGCCGCTGCTCAAGTCGCACCTGCTCGCGGTGCAGGGCACCTGGCAGCGCGACGACGACAGCGGCGGCAAGGTGCAGCACCTGATCGCCACCGGCTTCAAGGACCTCACGCCGCTGCTGGGCCGGCTGGCGCAGAGCAACACCAGCCGCGACTTCCACTGAGGCATTGCGAATGCAACCGATCGTTCCATGCCTCGCGCCGCCCCTCACTTTTCGCTAACCTGTTCCTCCCATGTCCGCACTCGCCGCAACCGCCGGATTTGCCCTTGCCGATGAGGTCGTCGCCACGCCGATCGGCCCGCCGCCGCCCGCGCCCGATGTGCCCATGCCGCCACCGCCGCCGCCCGTGCTCCCGCCCGAAGGCGATCCGCCGCCCGTCATGCCCCCGGTGACGGACCCCGGTTTTCCGCCGCCGGTGAGCGACCCGCCGCCCCTGCAGACCGCCGTGCCTTTCGGCAAGCCGCACGCACGGCGCCTGCGCGAGATCTACCGCTCGGCCGGCTGGCCCTGCTGCGACACCATCGAGGTCGAACTGCTCGCGGGCGGTTTTCTCGAGCGCGTGCGCAGCGCGCTGGGCCACGAGACGCTGCGCGTGACCGACGCGGGCATTGCACGCATCGCCACCACGCTCACCGTCAACCGCGCGGCGCTGTCGCCGCACGAGGCGCTGGTGGAGCGCGTGGCGCGCGAGATGACGCGCGGCGGCCGAATCGCCTGGCGCGGCCTGGGCCTGCGCGCCCGGCTGCCGCCGCTGGAAGAGGGCGGCAAGCCGCGCTGGTGCATGGCGCGGCCCGACGTGTTTTCGATCCGCAACACCAGCGTCGAGGCCTATGCGCATCCCATCGTGCACGAGGTGAAGGTCAGCCGCGCCGACCTGCTGGGCGACCTGCGCAAGCCCGACAAGCGCGCGGCTTATCTCGACCTGGGCGGCGAGTGCTGGTACGTGCTGGGCAACGACGCCAAGGGCCGCTGCATCGCGTCGCCCGACGAGATCCCGGCCGAATGCGGCGTGATGGTGCTCGAGGGCGAGCGTCTCGTGGTGGCGCGTGCCGCGGTGCACCGCGCCTTCGAGCGCATTCCTTTTTCGGTGTGGCTGGCGCTGGCCAAGGCGCAGCCCGTGGCGGGCTTCGAGGACGACGCGCAGGACCTGCTGATCTGAGCGGCGCCCTTCAGGTGCTTCAGGTGATGGCGTCGTAGTCGCGGTGCGCGACGGCGACCACGTTGCCCGGCTCGAACTGGCTCGCCATCTGGCGCAGGCCTTCCTCGCGGTCTTCGCGGCTGGCCTGCGGATCGAACATCTGGTCGCAGAACTCGAGCAGGTCGCGCACGATGCGTTCGTGGCGGTAGTAGGCGAGGGCGAGCGTGTCGATCGCCTCGTTCGTGCCGTAGCCCTGGAAGAACAGCGCTTCTTCGCGCGGCTGGTTCCACACGCCGCCGACCCCGCCGCCGATGAACATCAGGTCGCGCTCCTTCGGCGCGAGGATCAGCGTGTCCCAGTCGACGATGCACAGACGGTCGTCGTCGCCCAGCAGCACGTTGCCCGCGTGCAGGTCGGCATGGCACAGCACCTGCGGCAGCGACTTCTCGAGCAGGATCGAGGCGAGCTGTTCGCTGCGGTAGACGATCGAATCGATCTCTTCGTCGTGCGCGTCCCAGAAGGCGAGGAAGCGCTTGACCAGATCGTCGCCCGCCACGCCGTTGATGAAGCGGCGCTGGTAGCGACGCACGCCTTCGCGCCAGTGGTGCGAATAGCTTTCGCGCGGCAGGCCCGCCCGCAGCGATTCGGGCAGCTCGGTGCGGTGGATGGTGCTCAGCGTGGTGCCGAGCAAGGTCCATTGCCGATCGGTCGGCGCGCGCGTGAAGCCGTCGGTGCCGTCGAAGAAGGGGTAGAGCGCCCAGTCGAAGCCCTGATCCTGCACGCTGAGTCGCCGCGTGCGCGTGAGCAGCGGGGCCATCACGGCGTCGATGCCATAGGTGTGATGCAGCACGGCCGGCACGTCGACCACGGCGGGTGTGAAACCGCCTCGGCGCAGCTTCAGGAAGTACGCGCGGCCGTCCGATGCCTCGATGCGGAACGCGGCCGAATCGACGTCGGCGCCCAGCGGCAGGAATTCGGTGCGTGTCGCCTGCAGGTCGTAGGTTTCGGCGAGACGCGCTTGAACGGCGTCGGGGGCGATATCGGGTGGTGTCAGCATGCGGCGGGCGTGGCGTGGGTTCGATGGGCGCCAAAAATTGTCTCACCCGATAAGGCCACGAAAGCCGGCCCGCCGTTGTCAGACGGCGTCTTCTTTGTCTTCTTCGTCGGCCTCGTAGGTGGCCAGCACCTTGTGCTCGACGGGATGCGAAGTGAACGAGCGCACGAGCAGGAATTTCCTCACGCGCCACGGGATCGGCGGCAGGCGCATCGGGTAGGCCGCGCCCTCGGTGCGGCGGGCGATGGTGATGTGCGGTGTGAACGTCGGCGTTTCCGTGACGATGCCCGCCTTCTGGACGGCACGGCCGATGTCCGCATGCAGGGTGCGCAAAGCGCCGTGCTCGGCGGGCTGCAGCACCGCGATGTCGTTGCGCCATGTGCGCGAGCTGTCCAGCACGAGGCTCATGGGCCGCACCCGAACCTGGGCGAGCGCTTCACGCAGGCGTTTCTCGACCTCCTTGGGCTGGTCGCCGAAGCAGTGGAGCGTCAGGTGCAGTCGCGGGCTGCGAGGAAAGTAGTGGCCCTTGGGCCAGATCCATTCCTTGCGGTGCGCTTCGATCGCCGCTTGCACCTCGGGCTCGGGAAACAGCGCGATGAGAAGGTGGCGTTGCCTCTCGAAAGCGGGGGAGTCCCAGTCGGGTTCGGGCCCGTTCGCAAACGCATCGCCACGGTGGAAGTCGTCCATTGCAGTTCTCCGGGGGAAGAAGGATGAAAAGGCGGTTCAGGGCTCCGGCGGCCACCAGTGCGCGGCCGTCGTCCGGATGACGCGCGCCGCCTGAACGCGGATGTCATCCTGTTCGTTGCTGTCGTCGTGGCCGTGCTCCCGCGTCACGCGGAAGGGCCAGTTCGAAATCCGGCCTGTCTTGCCGGTGGTGCGCGAACGCGACTGCAACGGATGCTGTCGCGAGGAGAAAAAAAGCACCTGCGCGGAGGGCGCAGGCGGGTTGGCGGTGGTCATGGCGTCGCCTCGAATGTTGTTCTTGGAGACGAGCCATTCTAGAGAAAAGACTGTATTTATGTACAGTATATTTGCAGTCTATCGAAGATCGTTGCCGAGCAGGGCGTCGAGGTCGATGGCCGCCGCCATCGCCCGGTAGCCGGCGTCGCCGGGATGCAGGTGGTCGCCCGAATCCATGGCGGCTTTCAGTCGGGTCGGCCGGGCAGGGTCGCGCAGCAGGGCGTCGACATCGATCACCGCATCGAAGGCGCCGCCTTCGCGGATCCAGCGGTTGATGGCCTGGCGCACGGTGTCTTTCTCGGGCGAGTGGTGGCCGGCCAGCGGTGTGCCTTCGAGCGCACGTTCATTCGGCGGAATGGTGGCGCCCACGATGCGCACGTTGTGGGCGTGGGCCATCTCGATCAGCTGGCGAAAGCCCTGGATCACGGCCTCGGCGCGCACCGCGGGGTCCTGCGGCGCAAAGGGACCGCCGGGCCAGCCGATGTCGTTGGTGCCCAGCAGCACGACCATCGCGCGCACGCCGGGCTGCGCGAACACGTCGCGGCCCGCGCGTTCGAGTGCCGCGCGGCCCATGCCGTCCTTCAGCAGCCGGCCGCCCGAGATGCCTGCGTTGAGCACACCCACGCCGCGCGGCGCGAGCCGTTCGGCCAGCGCGTCGGGCCAGCGCGTGTGGGCGCCGGGCGTCGAGCCGTTGCCGTCCGTGATCGAGTCGCCCAGCGCGACGACGGTGACGGGTGCCTGGGGCGTCTCGACGATCAGGCCGCTCACGTAGACGCGTGTGCTCCACGAGGTGGCGGCGGCCGGCAACCGCGCCGCGGCGCTCAGGTCGCCGTCGGCGATGTACAGCGTTTGCCGCGCATCGAAGTGAAAGCCCGCGGGCTGGCTGGGTTCCGGCAGGTACAGCGACACGGCCACTTCGCTCAGCGCGGGCAGTGGCAGGTCGACCGGGTCGCTCACGAGGCGCGCGCCGGGCGGCAGCGTCACGTCGCTGCGGCCACCGAAGCGCAGCACGCGGTCGGTGCCTTCGACGACCGCCGAGCCGCCCGCATGGCGGGCCACGCGCGCCGCGCCGATGTGCAGCGGCGCGGCGCCGCCTTCGTTGCTGATCACCACGCGCAGCCGCGTGCCGCCGATGCTCAGGCGCGCCACCTGGCGCAGCGTCTGCCGCTCGAAGCGGGCGGGAATGCCCAGGGGCAGCACGAAGCTTTCGTCCCACAGCGGCTGGGTGGCGGCCATCCAGCTGGGGCTCCAGTGCGTGGGCGCTGCAACGGAGGCGGTGGCGGCGCCCGCGAGGGAAAGGGCGAGCGCGCCCTGGCGCAGGAGGGAAGTGAGTCGCGAAGCGGTCATGTGAATGTCCTCAGGTGAAAGAAGTGTCGATGGGCGAACTTTCTTCCATTCGAATCGCGAGGGGTAGAAGGCAGAATGGCATGCATCGCATTCCCGATTCGAATGACCTCATGGACACCCTTCGCGCACTCTCCGCCTTCGTGCACAGCGTCGAGCTCGGCAGCCTCTCGGGCGCGGCCCGCGCGCTCGACACCACGCAGCCCACCGTGAGCAAGCTGGTCGCCGGGCTGGAGCGGTCGCTGGGCGTGCGGCTGCTGCGGCGCGCGGCCACGGGCCTGAGCCTCACGGAGGAGGGCCAGCGCTTTCATGAACGCGCGCGCCGCATGCTCGAGGACTACGGCGACGCCGTGGCCGATGCGCGTGCGCAGGTGCAGCAGCCGCGCGGCCTGCTGCGCCTGAGTGCGCCGGTCACGCTGGGGCAGCGGCACCTCAACGCGATGGCGGTCGAATTCCTGCGGCTGTACCCCGACATCGAACTGGAGCTGGTGCTCGACGACCGCTTCGTCGATCCGCGCGAAGAGCGCATCGACGTCTCGCTGCGCGTCGGCGGCGCGCTGCCGCCCGACCTCGTCGCGCGCCACCTTGGCAGCTGGCCGCGCGTGCTCGTCGCCTCGCCGGACTACGTGGCCGCACGCGGCAAGCCGCGCACGCCGCAGGACCTGCTGGTGCACGACTACCTGCGCTACGCGGCGGGCGACGACGGCGTGCTGCTCACGGGCCCCGACGGCGCGGTGGCCGTGCCGGTGCGCAGCCGCTACCGCGTCAACAACGCCGTGGCGCTGCTCGACAGCGTGCTCGCGGGCGCGGGCGTGTCGTTGCAACCCACGTGGATGGTGGCGGACCTGCTCGCCCAGGGGCGGTTGGTGCGCGTGCTCGCGCGGCACACGGGGCCGGCGCAGGAGCTGCACCTGCTCTATGCGCCGCGCCGGCAGCTGCCACTGCGCGTGCAGGTGCTGGTCGACTTCCTGGCGCAGCGCGTGGCGGCGCTGCCGGGCCCGTCGAAAGCGCCGCGGCGTTAAGCCTAAGCCGCCTTGCGGGCCACGCTCTTCGCGCGTTTGGCCGCCGCAGGCTTGTGCGCGGTCTTGCGTGCAGAAGCCGTCGACTTCGCCGCACGTTTCTTCGCCGCAGGCGGCGTGCGCTTGCCGCTGCGCAGGCTGCGCGCGAGCAGCTCGGTCAGGTCGATCACCTCGGCGCCGCCCTCAGGTGCTTCTTCTTCCGGCTGCACGACCGTCTCCGTGTCGCCTGCCTTGACCTTCTTCTCGACGATCTTCATCACGGCGTGCTTGAACTCGTCCTTGAACTCGTCGGGGTTCCACGGGCCCGACATGTCGCCGACCAGCTGCTCGGCCATCTTCATCTCGGCGGCCGACAGCTTCGCGCCCTTGATGCCGGCGGCCGGCAGGTCGAGCCCGTCGGCGTCCTTGATCTCGTCGCCCCAGCGCAGCAGGTTGAGCACCAGCACCTTGCCGAAGGGAATCAGCAGTGCCAGGTGCTGTTTGGTCGCGATCACCACCTTGGCCAGGCCGACCTTGCCGGTTTTCACCAGCACCTCGCGCAGCAGCGCGTAGACCTTCTGGCCCTTGTTGATCGGCGCGAGGTAGTAAGGGCGCTCCAGGTACACGAAGGGAATCTCGCCGACGTCGAGAAAGCGCTGGATCTCGATGGTCTGCGTGGTGCGCGGGTAAATGGCCTCGATCTCCTTGGGCGAGATCACGACGTACTTGCCGTCTTCGTACTCGAAGCCCTTCACGATCTGCTCGCGCGCGATCTCCTTGCCCGTGCGCTTGTTGATGCGCTTGTAGCCCACCGGGTCCATGCTGCGCTTGTCGAGCCAGTCGAAGTCGATGCCCTGTTCGGTGCTGGCGGTGTGCAGCCCCACGGGGATGTGGACCAGCCCGAAGGTGATGGCGCCTTTCCAGAGGGTTCTCGTGGCCATGGTGTGCTTCCTTCCTTGTGCGTGGGTTCGTGGCTATCGCTTGAAGCCGAGCCGCTTCATCGCCTCGCCCAGCGGCTGGCGCGTGGTCCAGTAGTCGGCCCAGGGGTCTTCGGACTGGAACGACAGGTGTTCGCGCGCGGTGGCGATGGTCCAGTGCGCGCCACTTTTCAGGCTGCCGAGGTCGTCCCAGCTCACGGGCATCGACACGCCCATGCCGGGCCGCGCGCGCGCCGAGTAGGCCGCCACGGTGGTCGCGCCCACGCCGTTGCGCAGGTAGTCGGCAAAGAGCTTGCCCACGCGGTTCGAGGGCCCGCTCTTGGCCACGAACTTCGACGGGATCACGTGCGCCATGTGCTGCACGATGGCGCGCGAGAAGGCCTTCACCGTGTCGTTGTCGTAGTGCATGCGCAGCGGCACGACCACGTGCAGGCCCTTGCCGCCGCTGGTCTTGAGCCATGACACCAGGCCCAGCTCGGTGAGCAGCGTGCGCATCAGCAGCGCGCCTTCCTGCACATGCGCCCACGGCGTGCCTTCGCCCGGGTCGAGGTCGAAGATCATGCGGTTGGGCCGGTCGAAGTGCGTCGAGGTCGCGTTCGAGGTGTGGAACTCGATCACGTTGAACTGCGCCGCGTTCAGCAAGGCCTCGCGCGTGCCGACCTCGAGCATCGACGGGTAGCCGGGCCACAGGGCCGGGTCGAGTTGCTTCACACCGGCGATGTGGACCTTCTCGGCATGCTTCTGGAAGAAGATCTCGCCGCCCACGCCCTGCGGCCCGCGCACCAGCGCGCAGGGGCGGCCCTTCAGGTGCGGCAGCATGTCGTCGGCCACCGATTCGTAGTAGCGCACGAGGTCGAGCTTGGTGCGGCCCGAGGCGGCATCGATCACGCGCTCGCCGTGGCTCACGGCGACGCCGCCGACGGTGGAGGCGGATTTCTTCGATGAGGTCTTCATGGCCTTCGTGCCTTTTTCGCGAGGGACAAGTGCGATGTCGCGGGGCTCTTCATGCACGATCTCCGACGCCGGCTTGTCGTTGCGCATCGCCACGAAGGACGCGTGGCGGATCTGCCCGTCCGGCGTCCATGCGGCGAAGCGCACCTCGGCCACGAGCCTGGGCTTCACCCAGTGCCGCGTGCCGCCCGGCCGGCGGCGGCCGGGCTTGGCCTCGCCGCCGGTGAACGGCGCGTGGTCGGTGTCGAGCGCGGCGAGCTGGCGGCGGATGTCGCGCGCCTCGCGGTCGTTCCAGCCGGTGCCGACGCCGCCGACCGACACGAGCTCGCCGTTCTTCGCGTGCACGCCCAGCATCAGGCTGCCGATGCGCGTCGGGCTGTCGGTGCGCAGCGTGTAGCCGCACACCACGAACTCCTGGCGCCGGATGCACTTGAGCTTGAGCCAGGTGTCGCTGCGGCGCGAGACATACGGCGCGTCGGCGCGCTTGGCGATCACGCCCTCGAGGTTCATGCGGCAGGCCGATTGCAGGATCGAGTCGACGTCGGCCTCGAAGTCGCTGCTGAAGCGCAGGCGGCGCGTGGCGCGCGCGTCCATCAGCTGCCTGAGCAGGCGACGGCGCTCGGCGAGCGGCGTGTGGCGCAGGTCGAAGCCCTCGAAGAAGGGCACGTCGAACAGGAACATCACGATGGGATCGGCGCGTTCGCGGTCGAGCGCGTTCTGCAGCGCGTTGAAGTCGGGCGTACCGTTCTTGTCGGGCACGACGATCTCGCCGTCGAGCCAGGCGTTGCCGAGGCCCAGTCGCTCCAGCTCGGCCACCAGCTTCGGCAGCTTCGCACTCCAGTCGTGGCCGCCGCGCGTGAGCAGGCGTGCCTTGCCGTTGCCGATGCGCGCCATGAGGCGGTAGCCGTCGAACTTGATCTCGAAGATCCAGTCGCCGGGAGCGCCTTCGGGCACACCGGTGGCGAGTGTCGCGAGCTGCGGTGAAAGTTTGGCGGGCAGGCGAGCCTTCACCGCGCCCGTTGCGGGCAAGGCAGGCAAGGCTTGGGCCTTGGCCTTGGCGCTCTTGCGCGCGCCGGCCACGCTGTCGGGCAGCGCGGACACCACGTCGTACTCGGCATGCGAGCGCGCGAAGGCATCGCGCTTCTTGAACAGCAGCCAGGGCTCCTGCCGCTCGCCGCCCTTGGCGATCCTGACGAGCTCCCACAGCCCTTCGAGCTTCTGGCCGTGCAGCCGGAACGCGAGCTTGCCCGCGGCCAGGCCCTTGCGCGGATCGCCCACGGGCTCCCAGGTGCCGTGGTCCCACACGATGACGTCGCCCGCGCCGTAGTGGCCTTCGGGAATCGTGCCCTCGAAGCCGGCGTACGACAGCGGGTGGTCTTCCACATGCACGGCCATGCGCTTGTGCGCGGGGTCGAGGCTCGGCCCCTTGGGCACGGCCCATGACACCAGCACGCCGTCGAGTTCGAGCCGGAAGTCGTAGTGCAGCCGCCGCGCCGCGTGCTTCTGGATCACGAACGCGGGCGCGTGCGGCCGGGCCTTGCCGCCTTCGGCGGGTTCGTCGGTGACGGCGAAGTCGCGCTTCGCCTGGTAGGTTGCGAGGGGCGTGTCGGAACGGGCCATGCCCTCTGTGTGCCCGCATTCGGGCCGCGCCGCATCGGCCAGGTGTCCGGTCTTCGTGTGGGCCAAGGCCGCACGCGCGCGCGAGGACGGGGCAACGGTCAGGCGGGTGCCAGACGGGTCCCACGCGCAGGCGCTGTGCCCTCCGACCGGCGCGCCGCGCGATCCGCAGAACATGGAGGCACTGCAGCCGCCAACCCGGAGGAGGCAGCCATGTGAGCCCGTGTGCATCGCACCAAGGAGACCCCATGACTTCGAAGCAGACCCCCGACCCGAAGCCGGCGAGCCCGGACCAGAACCCGCCGGAGAAGTTTCCGTTTCCCACGTCCGAGAACCACGGCAAGCCACCGGCCGAGGCCGCCAAGCCGACCGAGCAGCCGTCCAGCGAAGAAGCGCTCGACAGCGGCGTGGAAGAGTCCTTTCCGGCGAGCGACCCGGTGTCGGTCACCGTCACGAAGGTCAAGCTGCCATCGGGCGATGCGGACAAGGACAGGAAGCCCGAGGACAGGAAGGCCGACGCCTGAGGCCCCGATGGACCTGCGCCTGAACACCGTCATGGCCGCGGAACCCGCCACCGGCCCGGCCACGCGCCGCGTCGTCACCTGGGACGTGCGTCCGCAGGGCTACTGCAGCGAACACGAGCACGCCACGCGCGCCAACGTTGCGCAGCGCCTGGCGGCGCTCCAGGGCTGGGCGTTCGCGGGCGCCTACGACGCCAGCCAACCGGGGCCGGACCCGCTCTACTTCGTGCCGAGCGACACGCTCACCGACCCGCACCAGGCGCGCGCCATGGGCATCGCCGGCGTGGACGACCTCTTCGGTGGCGTGGTACCCCATGCCTTCGTCGCCACCAAGGCGATCAGCCATCCGCTCGTCGGCCCCGACGCCGTGCGGCCCTTGGGCTGGTCGGCGCGCATCGCGGGGGAGATCGGCGATGCCGCCTTGCCCGGCTTCACCTGCTTCAGCCTGGACGAGGCGCGCGTTGCGGGGAGGGCGCTGCTCGACATCGGCCGCGTGCGCCTGAAGCCCGTGACGGCCACCGGTGGGCGCGGGCAGCAGGTGGTCGACGGCATCGATGCGCTCGAGCGCGGTCTCGATGCGATGGACGACCGCGCGATCGCCACCGAAGGCCTCGTGCTCGAAACCAACCTGGAACAACCCCAGACCTACAGCGTCGGGCAGCTGATCGTGGCGCAGCGCATCGTCAGCTACTGCGGCGAGCAGCGCCTCACGCGCGACAACGCCGGGCAGGAGGTCTACGGCGGCTCCGACCTGCTGCTGGTGCGCGGCGACTTCGACGCGCTGCTGGCCCGCGTCGATCCGCCGCCGCCGCTGCGCCGCGCGATCGAGCAGGCGCGGCGCTACCACCGCGCGGTGATCGACTGCTACCCCGACTTCTTCGCCTCGCGCGTGAACTACGACGTGGCGCAAGGGCTCGACGGCCGGGGCGACTGGCGCTCGGGCGTGCTGGAGCAGTCGTGGCGCGTCGGTGGCGCCACGGGCGCGGAGATCGCGGCGCTCGAAGCCTTCCACCAGGACCCGGCGTGCCAGCGCGTGCACGCGTCCTGCTTCGAGGTGTACGGCGAGGCCGCCCGCGTGCCCGCCGGCGCCATCGTGGCCTACCAGGGCAACGACCCCGAGACCGGGCCGCTGTGCAAATACACGGTGATCGAGACCACCGCCACCCCGCATGCCGACACGCCATAGTTCTATCGACATTCCCGTGGACGGCCATCACATCGAGGGCACGCTGTTCGCTGCGTCCAGCATGGTGCCGGGCGTGCTGCTGGTGCACGGCTGGGACGGCAGCCAGGAGCAGTACCTCAAGCGCGCGCAGGAGATCGCCGCGCTCGGCTGCGTTTGCCTGACCTTCGACCTGCGCGGCCATGCGCGCCATGAAGGGCTGCGCCAGCAGGTGACGCGCGAGGACAACCTGCGCGACGTGCTCGCCGCCTACGACGCGCTGGTGGGCCACCCGACCGTCGACCCCGCGGCCGTCGCCATCGTCGGCAGCAGCTACGGCGGCTACCTGGCCGCGCTCGTCAGCGCGATGCGGCCCGTGCGCTGGCTCGCGCTGCGCGCGCCCGCGCTGTACCGCGACGGCGAGTGGGACACGCCCAAGGGCCTGCTGAGCCGCTCCGACCTCGTGGCCTACCGCCGCACGCTCGTCGGGCCCGACGACAACCGCGCGCTCGCGGCCTGCGCGGCCTTCACCGGCGACGTGCTCATCGTCGAATCGGAAGACGACCAGACCGTGCCGCACCCCGTCATCGAGAACTACCTCGCCGCCTTCAAGCGCGTGCGCTCGGCGACCTACCGCACCTTGTCCGGCGCGGACCACGCGCTGTCGCGCCTGGAATCGCGCCAGGCCTATGGCGCGCTGCTCGTGTCGTGGATCACCGAGATGACGCTGGGCGCCAAGGCGACGTCCACGCTCACCAGGCCGGTGTCTAGCGGCTCGGCCTGAGGCACGCGCCGAGGCTGTAGGCCGCTTCCTTCCCGAACATGCGCGCCAGTCCATCACCACGCGTCGCGTCGCGCGCGCCGAATCCTGACCCCATGGTGACGGAGACAAAGAGATGGACTTCGAAGGCATCTACTGCTTCGATACGGCCACGGTGCGTTTCGCCGTGTACCCCGACGGTCCCGACGGCGCGCGCGTGCTGGCGCAGATTTCGCAAGACGTGCTGCACGATGCGCTCGGCGCGCAGGAAATCGGCGAGCACACGCTGCATGCCTGCAAGCGGCATTTCGACGTGGTTTCGGCGGCGGCCGTGGCGCGCTTCCGGGCCGATCCGCGCGGGCCCATCGTGCTGGCCTGCGGCGATTTCGCACGGATGCATGCACCGCGCTGAGACGCGGGTGGCGAGGCGCTGTCGGGCGAAAGTTCTCGCACGGTGCTCGCACCGTGCGACCTGTCGATTTGGTTACAAAAGCGACCTATCTGGACCCGCATTTCGGGGGCGCAACGACCTAGACTGCGCCTCGTTTCCTCAGGAGCCTTCCCATGCCTATGGACTTTCTGGAGCGCATCGAAGACGCGTCGTTCCCGATGGCGGTCCGCGACGAAGCCGACATCCACTGCGCGACCATGCTGGTCGCCGCGCACCTCATCGAAGCCGTGCTGCCACCGGCCGCGAGCGGCACGGGCCCGCGCGTTGCCGTCGTCCTGCTCATCACGCCGCAAGGGCGCGCGGCGCTGCGGCTGCGAAGGGATGCGCTGCAGACCTGAGCGTGCGCCGTGTGCGAGTGAACTGACGTTAGAATCCGCGCCTGCTGCGGGTGTAGTTCAATGGTAGAACGGCAGCTTCCCAAGCTTCATACGAGGGTTCGATTCCCTTCACCCGCTCCAGCCCCCATTCCTCGGCGCCCGGCAGCCTCTCAACCGATGCCGTGCTGCCGCAGCACCTCGGCCTCATCGCCGGTGATCCAGCCGAACACCTTCGCGCTGTCCCCCTCGAGCCGCACCAGATAGACGTTGGTGAAGTCGATCACCTTCTGCGCGCCGTCGACCTTGTAGATCGCTCTCCACGCCACGCAGGCGAGCCCGTGCAAATCGTCGATGGCCGAGATGTGCAGGTTGCGCACGGTCATCCGTTGCACGCCGGTGTCGCGGTAATGCTTGAACCCCTTCGCGGACACGCTCCTGAGTTCTTCATCGTTCTTGCCCGTGAAGACGCCGGCGGGCGAAGCGGCAATGAAGCACGCGGCGTACAGCGCCGCCACGGCCTCCAGGTCGACTTCACCGGTCAGCCCCGCATTGAATTCCCGCTCATAGCGGTCGAACAACGCGCGCGTCGCGGATTGGATCGGGTGGGCTTCGGCTCCGTTGAGCATGATGGCGGGCACTCCTTGTCGATGGCGTTTCCGACCGGATGCCCGTCATGCCATGCCCGTATCAAGGTCGAATTTCGGTGATCTTCGCACCCTGCACCGACGCACCCGCCTCCAGGCCCACATTGGTCATCACGAAGGCGACCACGGGTTGCCGGAAGGTGCTGCTGTCGACGACGCCGTTGGCACCGTAGCGTGCCAGCGCCACCGTCGCGTCGACGCCCACCGTCCAGCCCCGGCTCTGGCGGAATTTGTCCAGCGCCTCCCTGGAGGTGAACACGTAGAACACGGCCTTCGACTGCGCACCGGCCTGGAAGCCGATGGAGCCGGCAGTCGTGCTGTAGTAGCTCTGCGTGCGGCCGCCGCTGCGCAGGGCACCGCGGCCATAGTCGGCGCCGATGCCGAAGCTTCCGCCCACCACGGACGGGAAGACCAGCACGCCCTGGGCGCCGGCGACGAGCGCGCGCGAACCGGCGACGGTGTCATAGAGCCGGGCCAGCGATGCGTCGACCTGGGCGTCGATGGCCGATGCCGACGACGCCGGGATGTCGTTCGCCGCGCCGGAGGGGCGGGTGACCGTGCAGCCGGTCACGGCGAGGCTCGCCGCGATGGCGGCGGCTGCGAGCAGGTGGAAAGGTGCGACGTGCATGGCAAGTCCTCCAGGAAGAAAGGGAAGGGACAGTGAATCGGGGTGAAGGACCTCGCCTGGTCAGACCTTCTCAGGCCTCGACGGGTTGCGAGATGCCGCACAGCGCCTCGGCGGCCGGCTTGACCTTGGGCTCCTTCACCGCGACATCGGCCAGCGCCAGGATGCCCACCAGCCGCTTGTCGCGGTTGACGATGGGCAGGCGCCGGATCTGGTGCTCGGCCATGAGCTGCGCCGCATGATCGACGGCGTCGTCCTCGTAGGCCCAGCGGATGCCGTCCGACATGACGTCGCGCACCTTGGCGTTGCCGTCGTGTCCCTCGGCGATGCCGCGCACGGCAATGTCGCGGTCCGAGATCGCGCCGATCATGCGGTCGTTCTCGCCCACCGGCATCATCCCGAAGTCGCCGTCGCGCATGCGCCTGGCGGCCTCCGCGAGGGTGGCGTCGGGACTGATGACCTCGACATCGCGGGTCATCACAGCGTTGACTTTTCGCATCTGGAATCCTTTGAAGAAAAAGTAAGTTGGGCGGCCTGGTTCATGGCAGGAAAAGGGGTGCGCACGGCGCTGAACCGGCGCAGGTACAGGTCTAGTCTTCTGCGCGGCCCAAGGTGTAGGACAACCGCCGAAAAGCCGGTGGTGCAAAGGAAGAACGCGCGCATGCCGCAGCTTGGGCGTGTCCCCATGTCGCGAAGGGCATAGGGCTCGCCGGGGTTGATGACCGTCGCTGATGCGTACCCGCCACAGCGCCCCCGCGGCGGCTGTGACCAATCGCGGCAATATCGTTACGGCCTGTTGAACCCGACGCCGAAGCCGCGTTGTCGACGCCGCGCGCGCAGGGGGCCGCTTCATCGGACCTTGCCCCGTGCGATGCCCGTAGGCCTTCGAGACAAACGCGATCACGCGCTGTTCCGCGCGTGCCCACACGCCCGGCCCGTGTCAACCCCCACCGCCGCAACACCTATGTAGGACTTCGCCCGGTCCGCGGCCGAAAAGTAGATGTGAAGTTCGCACATCTTGTTTCTCCCGGAAGCAGGGTCGGCCGCGCTTTGGGCGTACCTTTATTGCACCGCAGCACGAAAAATCGAGGCGCGGACCGAGGGGTCGGGAGGTTGATTCGAGTCTCTTTCTTCACCAGACGGCATGCCGTTCGCCGGCATGCCGTCGATGTTTCCAAGAGGTGGTTATGCGAGTGTCCAGACCCATTCCTTTTCCGTCGGAACCGGGCCGACCGCGCGCCCCGGGTGCCGGAATTGCCCGGCGCCAGCGGGGCGCCTTCGTTCCGAAGCTGGCGGCCTATGCGCTGCTGGCCTTCGTGCTGTGGTTGATGGTCGCCACGCTGGTCGAGCCGCTGCTGTCCTCGCAGGCCACGCGGGCCGTGCTGCAGGCGCCGGTCGGCATCGTCACCTCGCCGATCAATGGCGTGGTGACGCAGATGGCGGTGCGCACGCGCGATGCGGTGGCGCCCGGCACGCTGGTGGCCACGGTGCGCAACCCGACCGTCAGCCAGGAGATCCTCACCACGCTGACCACGCAGCGCCTGGCCCTGCAGAGCCAGCTGTCGCAGCTGGGCAACCAGTACAAGTCCGACAGCCAGGAGATGCGCTCCATCGGCCAGCAGGCGCAGGTGACCCGCCAGGCCTCGCTGGCGCAGACCTGGGACGCCTGGGAGATCGCGCAGCGCCAGCGCGACGTGGCGCACAGCGTGGTGGCCGAACAGGAAAACAAGGTGCGCACCAACGAGGCGCTGCTGAAAGAAGGCGCCATCAGCGAACAGGTGATGAACGCGTCCGAGGCCCAGCTGAGCACCGCGCGTGCCAATGCAGCGGTGGCCGAGCAGGCCTTCGCGGGACAGGCGCAGACGGTGGCGAGCGCGGGGCAGGGCGCCTTCGTGGGCACCAGCGGCAACAGCCTGTTCCAGACGCTCGCGAGCCGGCGTGAAGCGCTGCGCAACAGCAGCGACCGCGCGCGCCAGGACGGCACCGCGATCGTCAAGCAGCTCGCGCAGATCACGCAGCTCGAGGACGAAGAGCGCCGCCGCGTCGACAAGCTCGCCGCCTACGAGGTCAAGGCGAGCCAGCCCGGCATGGTGCACACGGTGCTGGCGCCCGAGGGCGCGTATGTCACGGCGGGCTCCTCGCTGGTGCGCGTGACCGACTGCAGCCGGATCGGCGTCGTCGCCGTGTTTCCCGCGCGGTTGGCCAAGCGGCTGAGCGTCGGCTCCAAGCTCGACGTGAAGGTGGCGCAGAACGTCGACGTGCAGGCGCGCGTCGAGCAACTGCTGCCCGTGGCCTCCGACGCGCTGCAGAGCACGTACAGCGTGCCCTTCCCCTTTGCCGAGCAGGGCTCGATCTATGCGGTGGCACGCATCGAGGCGCCCGAACCGCCGCCCTCGGAAGACGGCAGCCGCCAGACCCTGTGCGTGCCGGGCAAGGTGGTCTCGGCCAGCCTCGCCAAGGCGTGAGAAAGCATGTCGCGCAGCCCACCGAGAACGCCATGTCGATCCCTTTTTCTTTCCGTGCCGTGGCACGGTGCACCGCCGCATCGATGGCGCTTGCCGGCGTCGCTGCAGCTGCCGCGCCTTCGCCTTCACCCGGCGCCACGCAAAAGGCCCTTGCGCGCGAGAGCTGCGACGGCCTGCGCCGCGCCGTCGCGCACGACCAAAGCGGCGCCACGTCGGGGCCGTTGTTCCTGAGCAGCTACCGCCCGGCGAACGCACAGGGCGAGCCGCCGTTCGAGCCCGCGCTGGCGGGCGCCGGCTTCACCTACGACAACGCGCTGGCCGGCATCGCGCTGCTGGCGTGCGGCGAGCGCGCCGCCGCCCGGCGCATCGGCGACGCCGTGGTCCGGGCCGTGGCGCACGACCAGACCATGCCCGACGGGCGCGTGCGCAATGCCTACCGCGCCGGGCCGGTCACCGAGGAAAAGCCCGCGCTGCCCGGCCGCTGGGACGCGGGGCGCAAGCAGTGGATCGCCGATGCCTACCAGGTCAGCACCGCCACCGGCAACGTGGCCTGGGCCGCGCTGCTGCTGCTGAACCTGCACCAGGCCGAACCCACGCCCGCCTACCTGGCGACCGCGCGCCGGCTGCTGGCCTGGACCGAGCAGAACACGCGCGCCCGGAACGGCCCCGACGGCTACAACGGCGGGCGCCACGGCTGGGACAACGCCCAGCGCGCGCAGACCTGGAAGTCGACCGAGCACAACCTGGACATCGCCATGGCGGCGGCGTGGACCGCACGCGCGATGCGTGCCGACGGCCAGCCCGACGCGGCGGAGCAAAGGCAGGCGCGCACCGCGCTCGACTTCGTGGGCCGCATGTGGAACCCGTCGGAGCAGCGCTTTCACATCGGCACCAAGGAAGATGGCGCCACGATCTCCACCGAAGGCTCCGGCCTCGATGCGCAGCTGTGGCCTTTGCTCGCGGCGCCCGAAGGCTCCTGCGCCTGGGTGCGCAGCCTCGACTGGGTCGAGAAGCACCACCGCGTCGGCGCGGGCTACGGTTTCTCGCGCGAGCCCGACGGCATCTGGACCGAAGGCAGCGCGCAGGCGGCCGCCACGCTGGTGGCCCGCAAGGGCGCGGCGCCCGAGGCGCTGTGGCAGCTGCTCGCTTCGCAGCGCGCCGGCAACGGCCTGTACTACGCCACGCCGAGCGCGCGCATCGCCACCGGCCTGGCCATCGGCCCCGATTCGACCGGTGCCGATTTCTTCTACTACCGCTGGCCGCACCTGGGCGCGACCGCCTGGATCGCCCTGGCCGCCACGGGTTTCAACCCCTTCACCGGCAAGACCGCCGCATCGGAAGTCCCCTCATGTCCAGCCTGATCGCCACACCGGAATTCCAGCTCAACGCCCTGGTCGGGGGGCTCGCCTTGCTCCTCATGACCTGGGCCAGGGTCGAGCGCATCACCCACCGCGTGCTGTTCGGCGCGCTCACCGCGTTGCTGCTGCTGCGCTACGCCGTCTGGCGCGTGGTCGCCACGATGCCGCCGTCGGACCTGGGCTTCGAGACCCTGTTCGCCTGGGTGTTCCTGGGCTTCGAGCTCACGGCCATCGTCTACACGCTGATGTCGATCCACATGCTCATGCGGCGCCGCGACAACCGCGCGCAGGCCGACCGGGGCGAGGCCGCGTTGCGCGAACGCCATGCGCGTGGCGAAGACGTGCCGGCCGTCGACGTCTTCATCTGCACCTACAACGAAGAGCTGGCCGTGCTCGAGAAGACCATCATCGCCGCGCAGGCCATCGACTACCCGCGGCTGAACGTCTGGGTGCTCGACGACACGCGGCGCGACTGGCTGCGCGCCTACTGCGAGCGCCGCGGCGTGCACTACGCGCGGCGGCCCGACAACCGCCATGCCAAGGCCGGCAACCTCAACAACGGCCTGCGCCTGTCCGCGGGCGTGACCGACGCGCCGTTCATCCTCGTGCTCGACGCCGACTTCGCGCCGCAGCGCCAGATCGTCTACCGCATGCTCGGCCTGTTCGAGGACCGCCGCGTGGGGCTGGTGCAGACGCCGCAGTTCTATTACAACGCCGACCCCATCCAGCACAACCTGCGCGCCACCGACAGCTGGGTCGACGAGCAGCGCGTGTTCTTCGACGTGCTGCAGCCCGCCAAGGACGCGGTCGATTCGGCCTTCTGCGTGGGCACCTCGTTCATCGTGCGGCGCGACGCGATCACCGAGGCCGGCGGGTTCCCGGTGGGCAGCGTGTGCGAAGACATCCACACCACCTACCTGCTGCTGCGCCACGGCCGCATCACGCGCTGGCTGGGCGAGCGGCTGTCCAACGGGCTGTCGGCCGAGAGCATCATCGACTACATCAACCAGCGCAGCCGCTGGTGCCTGGGCACCGTGCAGCTCGCGCTGCTGCCCGACGGGCCCCTGCGCGGCCCGGGCTACAGCCTGTCGGCGCGGATGCACTTCCTGCACGGGCTGCTGCACTGGCTGGGCAAGCCCTTCATGGTGCTGGTGCTGCTGGCGCCGGCGCTGTACTGGTATGCCGGCGTCTCGGCCTTCCATGCCACGCCGCAGGCCTTTGCGGCCTACGGCCTGCCGTCGCTCGTGATGTTCTGGGCCTACAGCTACTGGGTCAGCCAGCGGCGCTGCCTGCCCGTGTTCAGCGAGGTGAGCCAGCTGGTGGCGGCGATGGCCGTGAGCGGCACGCTGGCGCGCGCGATGCTGAAGCCCTTCGGCCATCCGTTCAAGGTGACGGCCAAGGGGCTGGACCGCTCGCGCACGGTGGTGCACTGGAAGCTGGTGGCCGTCTTCGGCGGCCTGCTGGTGGCGCTGCAGGGGGCGGCCGCGATGGCGGCCCTGGGCGGCGAGGCGCTGACGCCGGGCGACCAGCTCAACCTCGTATGGACCGGCATCGCGCTGGTGCTGTGCCTGAGTGCGCTCATGGCCTGCGTCGACCTGCCGCGCCCGCAGCAGGAAGAGCGCTTTCCCTGGCGCGCGCGGGCACGGGTGCGCACGGCGGCGGGCGAGGGCGAGTCGCGCTTCGTCAACATCGCGGCCGACGGCGCGCTGCTCGAAGGCCGGGGGCCGTTGAAGCGCCTGCGCGTCGGGCAGCCGCTGGAGGTGCATGTCGAACCGGTCGGCTGGCTGCCGGCCCACCTTGCCGCGCGCGGCAGGGCGGGCGCCGAGCTGAAGTTCGCTGCCACCGAGGCGCAGCGCGAAGACCTCGTACGCCACGTCTTCAACGTGCCGCCGAGCCACGTGGCGGTGCAAGTGCGGCCCTGGCAGGCGGCGTCGGCGCTGTTCGCGAGTGCGGGCATGCGCGCGCCGGGCGCGGGCTTCGCGCGCCTGTCGCTGCGCCTGCTCTTCGCGGTGCTGGCCGTGTGCATCGTGCTGGTGACGACCGGGTGCAACCTCACGCCGCCGCTCAAGAACCCCGACCTGACGGTGCCTTCGCAATGGCCTGCGGGCACGACGGCGCCGAGCGCGCAGCCCGTGGACTGGCGCAGCTTCGTGCAGGACGAGGAGCTGCGCAGCCTGATCGCCACCGCGCTCGAGCAGAACCGCGACCTGCGCGCCTATGCCGCGAAGGCCCGCGAGGCGCGCGCGAACTACGCGGGCAACCGCGCTTCGCTGTTCCCGGCGCTGGGCCTGTCGGCGCATGCCCAGCGCGCGCAGACCACGCCGCAGGGCTCGCTCAGCCCGGTCGGCAACCTGCCGTCGGACGGGCGCGTGTCCAACAGCTTCGACGTGCAGGCGGGCGTGATGTCGTACGAACTCGATTTCTTCGGCCGGCAGCAGAGCACCGCGCAACAAAGCGGCGCGCTCGCCGAGGCCGGCGACAAGGACCACGCGGCCGCGCGCATGAACCTGGTGGGCGAGGTGTCGAACGCCTACCTCACGCTGCGCGCCGACCGTGCCCTGCTCGCGCTGGCCGAGTCCAACGAGGCCGCGCTGAACGCCAATGCCGACACGATCGGTCGCGCCCGCGCCGTGGGCGGCGCCGCGCAGCTGGACGTGTACCGCGTGCAGTCGCTGCTGCAGACCGCGCGCGTGCGGCAGGAGGAATACCGCATGCGTGTCGCGCAGGACCTGCAGTGGCTCAACGTGCTGGTCGGGCGCCCCGTGCCGCCCGAAACGGGCAGCGCGCGGCCCTGGCCCGAGCGCTCCACGGCGCAGGTCGCGGCCGGCCTGCCGTCGAGCCTGCTGCAGCGCCGGCCCGACCTGCTCGCGGCCTACGCGCGCGTCGAGGCCGCCAACGCCGGCGTGGGCGCGGCCAAGGCCGCGATGCTGCCGACCATTTCGCTCACGGCGCTGGCCGGCGGTGTCAGCAAGGAGCTGTCGACCTTGCTCAGCAGCGGCAACAGCAGCTGGGCTGGCGTGTTGGGCGTGTCGCTGCCGATCTTCGACTGGGGCCGCCGGTCGGCCAACGTGAGCGCCAGCGAAGAGCGGCTGGCCGCCGCGATGGCCGGCTACGAATCGGCGGCGCAGGTCGCCTTTCGCGAGGTGGCCCACGCGCTGATCGCCAGCGACCACCTGCAGCCGCAGCTGGAGGCGCAACAGGCGCGCGTGCAGGTGCTCGAGAAAGTGGCCGGCATCTCGCGCACGCGTTTTCGCAGTGGCATGGAAGACTACTTCTCGAGCCAGGACGCGCAGCGCGAGCTCTACACCGGGCAGCAGCAGCTGATCGAACTGCAGCTCAAGGCGGCGGTGAACACCGTGAACCTGTACAAGGCCCTGGGCGGAGGCTGGGGCAGCGCGTAGCGCGGGGCGTCGGCGAAGAGCGGCGATTCAGTTCACTGCACCTCGTCGCACCACACCCTGAACCCATCCAGTTCGTTGGGCCCGAAGGTGTTGGACAGCGCGACGTCGCTGGCGTCGCGCCCTTGCGCGATCAGCACGCGGCCGATGCGGGGCACGTTGTTGCGCGCGTCGAAGGTGTACCAGCGGTCGCCCAGGAACGCCTCGAACCAGCCCGCGAAGTCCATCGTGCCGTGCGGCGGCGGGGTGCCGACATCACCGAGGTAGCCGCTGCAATAGCGGGCCGGAATGTTCAGGCAGCGGCACAGCGTGATGGCCAGGTGCGCATAGTCGCGGCACACGCCTTGCCCTTCCTTGAAGGCTTCGAACGCCGAGCGGGTGCGCCGCGCATGTGGGTAGCCGAACTCGATGTGCTGGTGCACGAAGTCGCACACCGCCTGCACGCGGCCCCAGCCGGTCGGGCCGTTGCCGAAGCGCTGCCAGGCGAAGTCGGACAGCAGGTCGGTTTCGCAGTAACGGCTGCCCAGCAGGTAGAGCAGGGTGGACTCGGGCAGGTACTCCACCGGCACCTGCGGCGCCGAGGGCACGACGATGTCGGGTGCGCCACTGTCGTGGACCACGGTGTCCGTGCTCAACACGAAGCGGCCTGCAGGCGCCACTAGGCGCGTGCACCAGTTACCGAACAGGTCACGGTACGCGGTGGTGGGAACGGCCGGCTTCGTGAGCAGATGGTCCGGGCGCAGGAGGTCCGAGGCGCGCGAGTAGTGAATGCTGAGGGCCAGGATCATCGGCGTCGGCCGGGGAAACTGGTAGGCGATCTCGAAACCGAGCTGGATGTTCATCGGCCCATGATGCGCCTTCATTTGCGGGCGCGCTGGAATTTGCGGCGCGATGCCAGCGCGCGGCGGCTTTCAGGGGGCGTCGCCGGACCCCGATGTGGCGTGGCGCTGCTCGGCGTAGGCTTTCAGCGACAGCATGGTCCGGGGCAGTCCGTGTCGCACCTGCTTGGCGACGCCCGGCCCGAACAGGAAGGCCAGGGCGCCGGTGAACCACACGCGGTGCACCACGTCCGAGCCGCTGTCTGTTGGGGACACCGTGTGCTTGAAGTGCATGCGGAACAGGGGGATGTAGCCCTGCGCGGTGAACGACCGGCCCTCGGAGCGCTCCGTGACCACCATCGGAACGCCCATGCCTTTTTGCGGAACGATCCGGCCCTTGGTGCCCACGGCGAAGGGGCCGTCGAGTCGAGCTTCCTTGGTGTCCGGGTCCCACAGGTGCCATCGGTCGACCTCGCTCCAGATGCGGTCGATGACCCGGGGCGGGACGGCGATGTGGATGCGTTCTTCGATGTGCATGGGAGGAGGGGTTGAAGGGATCGTGGAGCCTAACGCATGCCTTGCGGCTCCAGTCGTCAGCGCTCCTTGCGCAGGATGGCTTCCAGCGCCTCCATCGCTTGCGACGCCGAGGGGCTGAGGTAGCCGCCGGCGCGCCGCACGATGCCCACGCGGCGGGTCGATCGCCATCCGCCGGCGGGGCTGACCGGCACGAACTGCGCCGCGACCGGCGGCTCTTTCAGCACCGAACGCGGCACCGGCATCAAGGCGCCCAGCGAGCGCACCAACGCCAGCTCGCGCTGGGACGAGCGCGAGGTGCCCACCGGCTCGGGCGGGTCGAGCCGGTGCGCGCGGAAGTTCGCTTCGAACTCGGTGTGCGTCGACGTGCCGGGCGCCATGACGATCCACCGCGCCTGCGCGAGCTGGTCCCAGCCCACCTCGCGTTTGGTGCGTGCCAGCGGATGGCCGATCGGCGCCATGGGCAGCAGCGGGTCGTCCCGCAGGCCTTCCCATGCCAGCGCGGCCGCCGGTTTCTTGTGCAGGCCGGTCAGGGCGAACTCCAGCTCGCCCATGGCGACGGCCCGCGTGAGCGAGTCGGAGTTGCCACCCGACAGGTCCACGCGGATCCCGCGTTCGATGAGCGCGGCCACCACCGGCAGCACCCAGCGGTCGGGAATGCCGTCGCCGACACCGCAGCGCAGCACGCCGGCGCGCGCCTGCCGCAGGTCGCGCAGTTCCGCATGCAGGTCGGCGGCATCCAGGTCGATGCGCTGCGCCCGCTTCAGGAAGGCCTGGCCCAGCTCGGTGGGGCGCATGCCCCGGGCCAGCCGTTCGAACAGCTTGACCTTGGTGGCGCGCTCGAGCCGCGTCACGGCCTTGCTCAGGGTGCCCGGTGAAATGCCGAGACAGGCCGAGGCATGGCTCAGCCCGCCTTCGCGCGCGATCACCACGGCCAGATGGAGGTCGTTCAAGTTCATGGTTTTCCAAAGTGGAAAAGGTCGCCACGGAATGTAGGTTGCTGCGCGCCGGGCGGCAACCTATCGTTCAGTCCGGACACCACCAGGAGACACACCCATCATGCTTCGCAGTTCTTTCTTCCTGGGCGCCCTGTGCGCCTTGTGGGCCCTGGGGACTGGCTCGGCCTGCGCGCAGGCGGCCTATCCTTCGCGCCCCATCACGCTGGTGGTTCCGTTCGCTGCGGGCAGCGGCACCGACATCGGCGCGCGCGTACTGGCCAAGGACCTGACGGACATCCTGAAGACGCCCGTCATCGTCGACAACAAGCAGGGCGCGAACGGCGCGCTGGGAACGGCGGCCGCCGCGCGCGCGAAGCCCGACGGGTACACGCTGCTGATCGGCTCGGCCACGACCAACGCCGTCAATTTCTCGTTCTTCCCGGCCAGGCTCGGCTATGAACCCGGGTCGTTCGAGATGGTGGCGGGCCTGGGCACCAGCCCGATCTCGCTGTACGTCGCGGCCAACGCCAAGTGGCGCAACCTGGCCGACCTGATGGCCTACGGCAAGGCCCATCCGAGCGCGCTCAGGTGCGGCAGTGGCAACGCGGTGACGCAGGTGGCCTGCGAGATCTTTCGCAAGTCGGCGGGCATCGACGCCGTCACGGTTCCCTACAAGTCGAACCCGCAATCGCTGGCGGACCTGGCCGGCGGGCACATCGACTTCGCGTTTTCCGACGCGTCGGTGGCCAAGGTCTTCATCGACGGGAACAAGCTGAAGCCGCTGGCCGTGGCCGCCGCGCGGCGCTATCCGGCCACGCCCGACGTCGGCACGTTCCGCGAACAAGGCATTGCCGATTTCGAGATCACCGGATGGACCGCCGTGCTCGTGCCCGCGGGCACGCCCGCGCCCATCGTCGAGACGCTGCATGCGGCCGTCCGCAAGTCGTCGGCATCGCCGGAGTCGGTGCAACTGCGCGCCAGCAGCGGAACGCAGCCGCTGGCGTTCAATCTGGAAGAGGGCCGCCGCTTCGCCCGGGAAGAGATCGCCCGCTGGGCGCGTTATGTGAAGAACAGTGGCGTCAAGCCGGAGTGACGCGATGACATCGACCCCCACACCCCTGGCCGGCTTGCGCGTCATCGACTGGACCCACGTGCTGGCCGGCCCCTTCGCCGGCTACCAGCTCGGCCTGCTCGGCGCCGAGGTGATCCGCATCGAGCGCGCCGACGGCGACGACATGATCCGCGCCAAGGGCCTCGATGCCGAACTGACCGCGCTCGGACTGGGCGAGACCTTCGTGACGCAGGGCGCGGGCAAGCGCTCGCTGGCCATCGATGCGCGCGACCCGCGAGCCAAACAGGCGCTGGCCGAACTGATCGGCAGCGCGGACGTGCTGCTGGAGAACTTCCGGCCCGGCAAGCTGGCGGCGCTCGGCTTCGATCCGCAGCAACTGATCGCGCGCCATCCGCAGCTGGTCGTCTGCTCGATCACCGGCTTCGGCCCCGCATCGGACCGGCGCGCCTACGACCACGTCATCCAGGCCGCGAGCGGGCTGATGGCAGCCAATGCCGACCGCGACGGCAAGCCGCAGCGGGTGGGTTTTCCGCTCGTCGACTACGCCGTGGGCCAGCAGGCGGCGCTGGCGGTGATGAGCGCGCTCTACCGGCGCGACCGGCCGAGCGGCGAGGCGCGCGTGCGCGGCGAATGGCTCCAGGTGTCGATGATGGGCGCGGCGCTCACGCTGATGGCGCCCACCTACGCGGGGCCGCTGGTCAGCGGCATGGAGATGCCGCGCAGCGCATCGACCGCGTTTTCAGGCAGCCCGCTGTCGGGCACTTTCGAGGTGGCCGACGGCCAGCTGGCCATCGTCTGCAATGCGGCCGACCAGGCGAGGGGGCTGCTGAACGCGCTGCGCGAAACCGGCACGGACAGCTCGCTGCTGTCGTCGCTGCACGAAGCCGCCGAGCAGCGTGATGTGCCGCGCACGCAGGCGCTGCTGGGGCAGGCACTGAGTGGAAGGACCACGGCCGAATGGGATGCGCTGCTGACCCGCCACGGCGTGCCCGCCACGCCGGTGATGCGCCCCGCGCAGGCGGCGGCACAGATGGCGCGCGACTGGCCGCACGTGGAACTGCCCTTGCCGAACGGCGCGCGGCGGGTGCCGGTGCCAGGCATCGGCTTCACGTCCAGCGAGCCGCTGACACCTTCGCTGCGCGCGCCCGTGCGTCGCGGCGCGGACACGCGCCGCCTCCTGGCCGAAGCCGGGCTGGAGGCCTCGGCCATCGCGGCCATGCTCGCCGACGGCGCGGCGAGCGAGCCCTCGGACTGAGCGCCGGGGTGGTCCCGCCGGTGCTGCGGCGCGTCCCGATTCGCCGCCGGAAGTGTGGCGAAAACGCCGAGAAAAATATTTCTCCAGGTTTTTCAGCGTCGCTGCCTGTTTCGCAGGCACCGTGTTGCAGGCCCCGCCAGGCAAGGGTTTCGCGCGCTGCGCACACGGTTTTCCACAACATTGTCCCCATCGGGATTGGAAAACCCGTCACTTCGATGTGCTAGGGCGCGAACCGGGCAGGGGCAGCCGCAGCCAGACGGTCGTGCCGGCACCGGGCGTGCTGTCCGCGCCCAGGGTGCCGTTGTGTTTCTGGACCACCGCGCGCACGACGGAAAAGCCCAGGCCCATGCGCCGTGTGCCCGTGCCCTTGGTCTCGCCGGGGGCGGCTTCCGGCACGGTGGGCGCGCGCCGGCCGCGCGGTGCGTGGAGCAGGGCGTCGAGCTGTCCGGGCGTCATGCCCGAGCCCTGGTCGCTGACGGAAATCCGCACGCTGGCCGCGTCCGCGCCGTCGGCGCCGGGTTCGATGGCCATGCCCAATTCCACGCGGCGGCCGGACGGGCTGTGGCGGATGGCGTTGTTCAGCAGGTTGACGATGGCGCGGGTCAGCAAGGCCCCGTCGGCGCGCAGGGTCGTGTCGCCGGCGGCGTCGTCGATGCGGGCTTCGACGCGCACGCCATGGGACTGCGCGTAGTGCCACACCTGGTCTCTGGCATCGAGCAGCACGGCGCCGACGTGCGTGTCCGCAAAGCGGTAGTCGTCCGATTCGGCGAGCGCGAAATCCATGAAGCCCTCGGCCATCGCGAGGGTGCGCTCGGCTTCGCGGCCGATGGCCGAACGCATGTCGGCATCGGCGGTGGGGTGCATCGACAGGATGCTGAGGATCGTGACCTGCGGGCTGCGCAGGTCGTGCGACAGGAACTGGCGCCACTCGTCGCGCTGGCGCTGCGCTTCGCGCTCGGCCGTGAGCTCGGGCAGCATCACGACCCAGCCCCGGTCTTCGGGCGCGTCGCCGCTGAAGGCCGCGGCCTCCAGGCGGAACACGCGCGCGTCGGAGGTGGCGTATTCGCCGTGCAGCCGGTCGGTCCAGTGGGCGGCGCCCGAGCGGGCCGGTGTGCCGCTGGCGGGCGGCACGGCCAGCGGCGCGATCAGCTCGGGCAGGCGCACGCCGCGCAGCGCGGGCGGGGCTTGGCCATCGTCGCCGTGCGATGGCATGGCACCGCCGCCCAGCAGCCGGAAGGCGGCGGCGTTGCCCGACCCGATGCGCCCCTCTTCGTCGCAGATCAGCATGGCCACGGGCATCGCCTGCATGGCCTTGTCCATGAGCTGCTGCATGCGCCGCAGGCGTGCAATGGCGCGGTCGAGCGCCTGCTTGGGATGCTCCGCCGGGTCGGCGGGCGCCGGTGAGCGGGCCGGCATGACTTCGAAGGTGCCGCCGGGCAGGGCGTCGAGCACCTGCGCGCGCTTGCGCAGGTAGACGAACTGCGATTCGAGACGGCGCCAGCTCCACAGCAGGTAGAGGATGGCCAGGCCGAGCATCGGCGCGACAGGCGGCAGCCAGTGGTGCCACGCCAGCATGGCGACGCTGCTGATCAGCAGGCACGCGCTCGCGAGGCCGGCGGCGATCGGCAGCGCGTGCCGGCCCCGCCGGACCAGCAGCCACAGCGCGAGCCACAGCGGCACCACGGTCCAGGCGGCGTGCCACAGCGGCGGCGACACGCTCACGTTGCGCCCGTGCATCAGGTTGTCGATGGCATTGGCATGCACTTCCACGCCGGGCAGCACGCCGCGGATGCCGGCGTTGGGCGTGAGCGTCTGGTCGCCGAGGCCGGGCGCGGTGGCGCCCACGAGCAGCAGCTTGTCGCGCAGCAGCTCGGCGGGCACTTCGCCGCGCAGCACGCTCACGTAGGGCACGGTGCGGTAGCTGCCGCGCGGGCCGGCGAACAGCAGGCGCAACGGGCTCTGGCGCAGCCAGTCGACCGGCGTCGCTTCGGAGTCGACCACGGCCGGCGGGACGCGCTGTGCCATCAGCGCGCCCACGTAGGGCTGCAGCTGGTTCGGATAGCCCTCGAGCAGGTACAGCGTGCGCGCCACGCCGTCGGTGTCGGGCGCGAGGCCGGCATGCCCCACGCCGCGGGCCTGGGCGGCAAAGTCCGGCAGCGGCGGCAGGAAGCCCGGCCATTCGTGGCTCGTGAAAGCCAAGGGGCTCGCGTGCAGCAGCGGCAGGTACACGGGCAGCAGGCCCATGGCCCGCGCCAGGTGCGCGTCTTCGCGCGGGTCGGCGCTCGGCTCGGTCAGGAAGAGGTCGAGCAGCACCGCGCGCGGCGCCGCGGGCGCGAGCCGTTCGAGCAGGCGCGCGTGGGTCGCGCGGCTCCAGGGCCAGCGCCCGAGCTCGCGCAGGCTGTGCTCGTCGATGGCGATGATCAGGATGTCGGCCGACGCCCGGTGCGAGGCCAGGATCAGCAGGCGATCGTGGATGTAGGCATCCATCTGCAGCAGGCCCGGGCGGTGTGCGAGCCCGAGCATGGCCAGCGGCAGCAGCAGCGCCATCAGCAGGCGTTCGACGACGAGGCGCATGCGCGTGGCCCCGCTTCAGCGCGCCGGAATGTCGAAGCTTCCGCCGAAACCGGTCGCTGTGGACGCAGCACCGTCGGGGGTGGCCTGGCGCGCGCGCCAGTGGTAGCGCCCGCCGAGCGCGAAGGGGCCGACCGTCATGCCGGTGGCATAGACCGCAGGCTCGTTGACCAGCAACACGGCGAAGTCGGGGCTGCGCGCGAGTTCGAAGGTGTAGCGCTGGCCCGCGATGCCCGGCCAGCGGACCTCCACGCGCCCGTCGGGCAGTGCGGTCGACGTGCTCTGGCCGCCCGCGCCGCCTTCGACCGTGGGCAGGTAGACCGTGCCGTCGCCCGGCAGCCCTTCGAGCCGGGCGGCATCGAAGGCCGTGAGGCGCAGCTGGTACAGGCCCGATGGCAGTTCCGCCGGCACCGTGAAGGAAGGTCCCGGGCCGCGTTGTTCGTACACCGGCAGCAGGAAGCGCTCGTCGCGCGCCAATTGCAGGCGATAGGTTTGCGCGCCCGCAACGGGCGTGAAGCGGAACGTGCGGTCGTTGCGCGCCGTCGTTTCGGGCGCCAGCTGGGGCGCCGGCAGCAGGCCCTGCGCTTGCGACGGGCCGCTTTCCAGCAGCACCGCGCCGCGGCCTTCGCGCAGCACGAGCGGCGGTTCGGACTGTGCGGTGCGTTGCACCACCACTTCACCCGAAATCACTTCGCCGGTCAGCACGCCGTCTTCGTCGCGCACGCGAAAGTGCGTGCCGCGCACGCCCAGGCCCATCGACCGCGCGCGGATCTCGAACTGCTGGTTCGGCTGCTGCTTGTGCACCTGCGATTCGACGCGGCCTTCGATCAGCCGCAGCCGCACCGTGTTGGCGTCGATGGCCAGCACCTCCAGCGCGCTGCGCGAGGGCAGCACGACGCGGCTGCCGCCCGCCACCCCGAGGGTCACGAAGGCATCGGTGCCGGTGATGAGCGTGTCGCCGGCCTGGATCGGCAGGCCGGGCGTGAGGACCTGTTCAGGCACACCCGCGCGCTTGCGCGAGGCCCGGCCTTCGACCGCAGTGACCACCGCCGCGCCCTCGGGCACGAGCCGGCCGTCGGCAAAGTACAGCACCGTGCCCGGTTGCAGCAGGCGGGGCTCGCCCACCTGGTTGCGCTGCTGTACTTCGGGCCAGCGCAGCGGCGTGTCCAGCTGCTGGCCCGAGATGCCCCACAAGGTTTCGCCGGGCTTCACCACGTGCGGCGACTGCGCGCCCGCCGCCGTGGCGACGAGCAGCGCGGCGCAGGCCAGGAGGCGGTGCGGGCGGAACGGGTTTTCGTGCGTCGTCGCCATCAGGAATCCGCCTGCGGTGCGTGTTGCGTGGCCTCGAGCCGATAGCCGCGGCCATACACCGTGCGCAGGCTCAGTCCGCTTTCGGCTTCGAGGCCGAGCTTGCTGCGCAGCCGGTAGATGTGGCTGTCCAGCGTGCGCGAAGGCAGTTCTTCGTTGCTGTAGCCAGCGCTTTCGAGCAGATGCGCGCGCGACACCGTGTCGCCCATGTGCTGGAACAGCGTCAGCGCGAGCTTGAATTCGCGGTCGGTGAGGGCGTGCCGCTGCGGCGCGGCGTCGTCGCCCGGGGCCGGGTGGATCAGGACGCTTTGCGACACCCGTTCGAACTCCCAGCGGCCGAAGCGCTCGCCGTCGGACGGCGCGAGTGGCACGCGCCGGGCCATCAGGCGCTGCACGCGGGCGCGCAGTTCGAGCGGTCGGAAGGGTTTGACGATGTAGTCGTCGGCGCCGAGGTTCAGTGCCTGCACCACGTCGTGCTCGGAAGCACGCGAACTCAGCATGAGCACCGGCACTTTGTCGGTCTGCCACTTGCGCAGCCACTGCAGCAATTCGACGCCGGCCAGGCCGGGCACGTTCCAGTCGAGCACCAGCAGATCGAAGCTTTCGCGCCGCAGTGCCTGTTGCAAGGTCGACCCGTTCGAAAACGTGATGCAGGTCACATTCGTCTCGCCAATTGTTAACAGCTGCTCGAGTGTCCGCACGAGATGCGAGAGCTGGTTCGGGTCGTCTTCAAGGATGGCGATGCGCATGGACTCCAGGGGTGGCGGCGGCAATTTTGACAGTGAATCCACACCCGAAATCTGACGAATTCCGTAGCGTGAACGTTAGCAACATTGTTGGCGATGGTTATGAAGTAGTAAAGAAATTCACAAATGCAGCCTAAAGCTGGCTGCAAATCTGACCAAACCTCACGCCGGCCCTTCGGCCCTCGAAGGCCGTCGACATCATCCGCCCCCTGTAGCGCCACCCGGCGCTCCGATCACTCCACATCTCCGGTCATCTCCGCTCGCCATGTCGCGATCCTGCGGAGTAAGGCCGGCTTGCATCCGAGGAACAGGGGAAATGAACAAGTCTTATCGATCCATCTGGAATGAGGCGCTGGGCGCTTGGGTTGCCGCGTCGGAAATTGCTTCGGCTCGAGGCAAGAAGAGCCGCAGCGCGCAGCGCCAACTCGCGGCGCTGGGTCTGGGCATGCTCCTGTTGGGCGGGCCGGCGCTCGCGCAGGTCGGGATCGGGACGCCGAACCCGGACCCCAGTGCCTGGCTGACGATCGGCGCGGAGCCGGGCCCGGGCGTACCGAACAAGGGCGTGCTGATGCCGCGCGTGGCATTGGCCGACGCATCGACCTGGGGCCTCGCCGCGCCCACGCCGGTGGAAGGCATGGTCGTCTTCAACACCACGGCAGGCACCTCGGCCAACGGCCTCGGCGTCGGGCTGATGACCTGGAAGAACGGTCGTTGGGTGAATGTCGACGAGACACCGTACCTGCATGTGAATTCGACGGCTGTCGGCAATTCGACCCAGGCCAACTCGGGCGCCATCGGCGTCAACAGCGTGGCGATCGGCCCCGATGCCAAGGCGCTCGCGAACGACACCGTGGCCATGGGCAACGGCGCCGAGGCGCACAAGCTCGGCGACATCGCCATCGGCCGCGCCGCCATTGCAAGCGGCGGCGACCGCCTGACCGGACCGACCGAGAACTGGAGTTCCGTGGCGGTCGGCACCTATGCCTCCGCCACCGAAGGCAACTCCGTCGCCTTGGGCGGCTCGGCCAAGGCCGAGGGACGCGGCACCGCGCTGGGTTCGCGCGCCGAAGCCGGCTACGACACCGTCGCGATCGGCACTTTCGCGGGCATGGGCCGCCCCGCCAAGGTCGACCCCAACGATTTCAGCAATTCGCTCAACACCTTCGTCGGCAGCGGCTCGGGTGCGAGCGGCAATGGCGCGCGCAATTCCTACGTCGGCAACCAGGCGGGTTTTGCGGTGCAGGGCGACGAAAACGCCGGCATGGGCTACGGCGCGGGCGGGCTGTCGGCCGGCAACCGCAACGTCGCGGTGGGCCAGCGCGCCGGCCAGTTCGTGACGGGCGACCAGAACATCAACCAGGGCACGATGGCGGGCTTGCAGTCCAAGGGCAGCAACAACATCGCGCTCGGCACCCTGGCCAGTGCCAACCTGGCGCTGGCCGCGCAGGACCCGAACGCCCCGATCTCCCAGGCCGCCGTGCAGGCGGCGAACCTGGCGGCGCAGACCGAGTACATGGGCTTTCTGGCCAAGCGCGGCGTGACCGAGGCCGGCCTGGCAGACGGCACCTACACCCTGGACGCCAGCGGCAACGTCATCGAGGCCAGCAGCGGCAACGTGCTGGTCACCGCCGCCGAGCTGCAGACCTCGGTCACCCAGGCGTTCCAGCGCAACGGCGTGGCCGGCATCGACGCCAGCCGCACGACGGCCATCGGCCACCTGTCGCGCGCCACCGGCGACGACGCCGTGGCGCTGGGCTCGTCGGCGGTCGCCGGCGAAAAGGCCGCCGTGGCCATCGGCACGGCGAGCAAGGCTTTCGGTGTGTCCAGCGTGGCGGTGGGCGATAGCGCCTTTGCGAAGGGCGAAGCCTCCATTGCCATGGGCAAGGGTGCCCAGGCCAACGGCACGCAGTCGATCAGCATCGGCACCGGCAACGTCGTCAACGGCAACAACAGCGGCGCCATCGGCGACCCGACCGTGATCGACGGCGCCAACAGCTACAGCGTGGGCAACAACAACACGCTGGGCGCTGCGGCGAACAACACCTTCGTGCTGGGCAACAACGTCAATGTCAACGTGGCCAATGCCACGGCACTGGGCGATTCGACCAGCGTGACGGTGGCTGATGGCGTGGCGCTGGGCAGCAAATCGGTGGCGAGCACGGACAAGGGCGTGGCGGGCTTCGACCCGGCCACGGGACTGGCCTCGACGGACACCTCGGCCACGTGGAAGAGCACGCTGGGCGCGGTGAGCGTGGGCGGTAACGGGCAGACGCGTCAGATCACGAACGTGGCAGCGGGTACGCAAGCCACCGATGCGGTGAACGTCGCGCAGCTCAAGGCGGGGCAGACGCATTACTACAGCGTGAACGACAACGGCGTGCAGGGCGGCAACTACGCCAACGACGGCGCCACCGGCATCAACGCACTGGCGGCGGGCGTGGGCGCGCAGGCCAACGGCGAGCGCAGCGTGTCCATCGGCTACCAGGCCGGCGTGGGCGCCAGCGCCGGCCTGGCCGGCCAGAACAACGTGGGCATCGGCACCGAAGCGGGTGGCGGTGTCGTGGGGTCCAGCAACACCGCTGTGGGTTCCGCTGCGGGCAAGGACGTGGCTGGCAGCTCGAATGCGGCGTTCGGCATTGCGGCGGGCCAGGGCGTCCAGGGCGACTACAACCTCGCGATGGGTGTCTACAGCGGCATCGGGACCAAGGGCACCTACAACACCGCGATCGGCGGCAGCGCGGGCCAGGCCGTGAACGGCAACGACAACATCGCCATGGGTGACTTGTCGGGTGCCTCCGTCGTCGGCGATGCAAACATCGGCATCGGTGCCCTGGCCGGCGCTGGAACGACAGGCAGCAGCAACATCGCCATCGGCAGCCTCGCAGGCATCGTCGACACCGCGACGTTTGCCGGCATCACTGCCAACAACACGGTGAGCATCGGCAACAGCGCCGTGGCCAGCAAGGACGACGGCGTTGCCGTCGGCCATGGCGCGCAGGCTGCCGCCGTCAACAGCGTGGCGCTGGGCGCGGATTCGAAGGCGACGCAGGACGCAGCCGCGCTGGCGCTCAAAGACGCCTATGTGCCGGCAGGCGCGACGACCGTGGCCGGCACCGCGCCGGTGGGCGAGGTGTCGGTGGGCAGCGCGGGCAAGGAGCGGCGCATCACCAACGTGGCGGCGGGCTCGGACGATACCGATGCGGTGAACGTGAGCCAGCTCAAGGGCGCGCAGACGCACTACTACAGCGTGAACGACAACGGCACGCAGGGCGGCAACTACGACAACAAGGGCGCGACCGGCATCAATGCGATCGCAGCAGGCGTGGATGCGGTGGCCGCGGGCGTGGGCACCGTGGCGGTCGGCAACTTGGCCGGTTCGGGCAGCACGGCGGCTGGCAACTCGCACAACACCTTCGTCGGGTACGCCGCGGGCCGGCAGGTTGCGGGAGCGGACAACACGGCCGTCGGCAACAGCGCCGGTGTGTCGGTGACGGGCGGGAACAACACCGCGCTCGGGTTGAGCGCGGGCGCCCGCGTCACCGGTGACTCCAACATTGGCATCGGCGTGAATGGCGGGGCGGTCACGACCGGTTTCTCCAACGTGGGCATCGGAAGTTCCGCGGGGCAGGGCACCAACGGCGCCTTCAACGTGGCGCTGGGCGGTCTTGCCGGCGGCGGGGTCCAGGGCAGCGCCAACGTCGCGATCGGCTTGAACGCGGGCGAGAGCGTCAGCGCCAGCAACACCGTCGCCATCGGCACCCGTGCCAAGGCCACGGGCGACAGCGGCGTCAGCATCGGCACCGATGCCAGCGCCACCTACGCGAACGCGGTGGCACTCGGTGCCAACAGCGCCACGGCCTCGGACCTCGTGACGTTGAGCGCGAACGCGGCCTACGTGCCGCCGGGCGCAACGTCGGTCGCCGGAGCGGTGCCGGTGGGCGAAGTGTCGGTAGGCGGCGTGGGTGCCGAGCGGCGCATCACCAACGTGGCGGCCGGCGCGGTCGATACGGATGCGGTGAACGTGAGCCAGCTCAAGGCCGTCGATGCGACCGCCAACGCGGGTTGGAACGTGGCGGCCAACGGCGAAGCCACGGGGGGCAACGTCGCACCGGGCGCCAAGGTCGACTTCAGCAACTCGGACAGCAACATCGCGATCACGCGCACCGGCACGGATCTCGACTTCAAGCTCGCTGACGATGTGAAGGTCAACAACAGTGTGACGGTGGGCCAGAGCGTGCTGAACACCACGGGCCTGACGGTGAACGATGGAACGACCACCACGGCCGTTGCGGCCGGTGGCGTGACCAGCGGGGCGGTCAAGCTGAGCGGCGTGACGAACGACATCCAGGGTCTGAGCAACAAGACGCTGACTGATCCGAGCTTTGCGACGGTGGGCCGTGCGGCCACTGAAGAGCAGCTCAAGATCGTCAATGACACGGCCAGCGCAGGTTGGAACGTGGCAGCGAACGGCGAGGCCACGGGTGGCAATGTGGCGCCTGGCGGCAAGGTGGACTTCAGTAACTCCGACAGCAATGTCACGATCACCCGCAGCGGTACGAACCTTGACTTCAAGCTCGCTGACGACGTGAAGGTCAACAACAGCGTGACCGTGGGCCAGAGCGTGCTGAACACCACCGGTCTGACTGTGAACAACGGCACGACGACCACCGCCGTTGCAGCCGGCGGCGTGACCAGCGGGACGGTCAACCTGAGCGGCGTGACGAACGACATTCAGGGCCTGAGCAACAAGACGCTGACCGACCCGAGCTTTGCGACCGTGGGCCGTGGGGCAACGGAAGAACAGCTCAAGATCGTCAACGACACGGCCAGCGCAGGCTGGAACGTGGCGGCGAACGGCGAAGCCACGGGAGGCAACGTCGCGCCGGGCGGCAAGGTCGACTTCAGCAACTCCGACAGCAACATCGCGATCACGCGAAGCGGTACGAACCTCGACTTCAAACTGGCTGACGACGTCAAGGTCAACAACAGCGTCACGGTGGGCCAGAGCGTGCTCAACACGACGGGCCTGACCGTGAACGACGGCGCGGGCAACGTCACGACGACGTCGGCGACGGGCACCACCGTGACCAACGGCACGACCACCACGACGATGGCTGCTGGCGGTGTGACCAGCGGGACGGTCAGCCTGAGTGGCGTGACGAACGACATCCAGGGCCTGAGCAACAAGACGTTGACCGATCCGAGCTTCGCGACGGTAGGCCGCGCAGCGACTGAAGAGCAGCTCAAGATCGTCAACGACACGGCCAGCGCAGGCTGGAACGTGGCAGCGAACGGTGAGGCCATGGGCGGCAATGTGGCTCCTGGCGGCAAGGTCGACTTCAGCAACTCCGACAGCAACATCGCGATCACGCGCAACGGCACGAATCTCGATTTCAAGCTGGCGGACGACGTGAAGGTCAACAACAGCGTGACGGTGGGCCAGAGCGTGCTGAACACCACGGGCCTGACGGTGAACAACGGCACCACGACCACCGCAGTGGCCGCAGGCGGCGTGACCAGCGGCAGCGTGAACCTCAGCGGTGTCACCAACGACATTCAGGGTCTCAGCAACACGACGTTGACCGACCCGAGCTTTGCGACCGTGGGGCGTGCGGCCACTGAAGAGCAACTGAAGAAGGTCAACGACACCGCCGGCGCAGGCTGGAATGTCGCGGCCAACGGCGAAGCCACGGGCGGCAATGTCGCTCCAGGCGGCAAGGCCGACTTCAGCAACTCGGACAGCAACATCGCGATCACGCGCACCGGCACGGATCTCGACTTCAAGCTGGCTGACGATGTGAAGGTCAACAACAGCGTGACTGTGGGTCAGAGCGTGCTCAACACCACCGGCCTGACGGTCAACAACGGCACGACCACCACGGCGGTTGCGGCCGGCGGCGTGACCAGCGGAACGGTCAACCTGAGCGGCGTGACGAACGACATCCAGGGCTTGAGCAACAAGACGTTGACCGATCCGAGCTTCGCGACGGTGGGCCGTGGGGCTACGGAAGAGCAGCTCAAGATCGTCAACGACACCGCCAGCGCAGGCTGGAATGTCGCGGCCAACGGCGAAGCCACGGGAGGCAACGTCGCACCGGGTGGCAAGGTCGATTTCAGCAACTCGGACAGCAACATCGCCATCACGCGCACCGGCACGAACCTCGACTTCAAGCTGGCCAACGACGTGAAAGTCAACAACAGCGTGACCGTGGGCCAGAGCGTGCTCAACACCACGGGCCTGACCGTGAACGACGGCACGACCACCACGGCCGTCGCGGCGGGTGGCGTCACCAGCGGCACCGTCAAGCTCAGCGGCGTCAGCAATGACGTCCAGGGCCTGAGCAACAAGACGCTGACCGACCCGAGCTTCGCGACTGTGGGCCGTGCTGCGACGGAAGAGCAACTGAAGCAGGTCAACGACACCGCCAGCGCAGGCTGGAATGTCGCAGCCAATGGCGAAGCCACCGGCGGCAACGTCGCGCCGGGCGGCAAGGTCGACTTCAGCAACTCGGACAGCAACATCGCGATCACGCGCACCGGCACGAACCTCGACTTCAAGCTGGCCGACGACGTGAAGGTCAACAACAGCGTGACGGTCGGCCAGAGCGTGCTGAACACTACAGGCCTGACGGTCAACAACGGCACGACGACCACCGCAGTCGCAGCCGGCGGCGTCACCAGCGGCACCGTCAAGCTCAGCGGCGTCAGCAATGACATCCAGGGCCTGAGCAACAAGACGCTGACCGACCCGAGCTTCGCAACCGTGGGCCGCGCAGCGACCGAAGAGCAGCTCAAGCTGGTCGACGCCACGGCCAGCAAGGGCTGGAACCTGAGTGCGAACGGCGAGGCGACGCCGCAGAACATCGCACCGGGCGGCACGGCCAACTTCGCCAACGGAGACAACATGGTCGTCACCCGCAACGGCAACACGCTGACCGTGGCCACGGCCAAGGACGTGAAGTTCGACAGCGTGACCACCGGCGACACGGTGATGAACAACGCCGGCGTGACCGTGGGCCCGAACGTCACCCTCGGCGCCACCGGCCTGACCATCGTCGGCGGTCCGAGCGTGACCACGGCGGGCGTCGACGCGGGCGGCAAGGTGATTACCAACGTGGCACCGGGCGTGGCCGGCACCGACGCGGTGAATGTCAGCCAGCTCAAGGACACGGTCGCCGAGAGCAAGACCAAGTACTACAGCGTGAACTCGACCGGCGGCGGCAATGAGAACAACGACGGTGCCACGGGCGCCGACGCGATCGCTGCGGGCAAGGATGCACAGGCAACGGCCGTCAACGCGGTGGCGATGGGCACGGCGGCGCAGGCCGCGGGCGTCAGCGCCACGTCGATCGGCAATGCCGCCTGGGCGATGGGCGACCGCAGCACGGCGGTGGGCTACTTCTCGACTGCCGACGGCATCGACAGCGCCGCCTTCGGCGCCTGGGCACGGGCCGGCGGCAATGGCAGCGTGGCCGCGGGCATGGCATCGAACGCCTCGGGCGTGGCGAGCGTCGCGATGGGCGCGCTGAGCGCCGCCGCCGGCGACGTCAGCGTGGCCGTGGGCGCAGGCAGCACGGCCACCGCGGCCGGTGGCGCGGCACTGGGCGCAGGCTCGGTGGCAGACCGCGCAGCGGGCGTGAAGGGCTATGTGCCGCCGGAGGCGACCGCGGCACAAGCGGATGCCATCGCGGCCACCACCAGCACGACGGGGGCGGTGGGCGTGGGCGACGCCGCCAACGGCGTGTTCCGCCAGATCACCGGCGTGGCCGCCGGCAGTGCGCCGAGCGACGCCGTGAACGTGGCGCAGCTGCAGGCGGTGGCCAGCCAGGCCGCGGCGGCGGGCAGCAAGTGGATCACCGGTTCGCCGACGACCTACGTGGCGCCCACGTCCACGGGCACCGACAGCACGGCGGTGGGCTCGGGCGCGGCCGTCAAGGCCGACCGGGGCGTGGCGATCGGCACGGGCGCCGTGGTCACGACGAAGAACAGCGTCGCGCTGGGCAACGACTCGACCACGGCGGAGGCCAAGCCCACCAAGGAGGTCACGCTCCAGGGCACGACCTACCAGTTCGCCGGCACCAAGCCGGTGGGCGTGGTCAGCGTCGGCTCGGAGGGCAACGAGCGCCAGATCACCAACGTCGCGGCCGGCGAGATCAGCGCCACCAGCACCGACGCGGTGAACGGCAGCCAGCTGTACGCGACGAACCAGGCGATCAACAACATGACCACCGGCGGTGGCGGCATCAAGTACTTCCACGCCAACTCGAAGGCGGCCGACTCGAACGCCGCCGGCGCCGAGAGCGTGGCCATCGGGCCGAACGCGGTCGCGCTGGGCAACAACGCCATCGCCACCGGCAACAACGCGCAGGCCAAGGCGGCCGGCAGCATCGCGCTGGGTGCCAACAGCACGGCCAGCACGGCCAACAGCGTGGCGCTGGGCGACGGCGCGGTGGCCAACCGCGCGGGCATGAACGGGCAGCGCGAGATGTTCTCGAACACCGTGGTGCAGTCGGCGCAGGGTGCGGTGTCGGTCGGTTCGGCCGGCAACGAACGCCAGATCACCAACGTGGCCGGCGGCACGCAGGCCACCGACGCGGTGAACGTGCGCCAGTTGCAGGCCGTGCAGCAAAGCGCGGTGCGCTACGACACGAACGTGGACGGCAGCGTCAACTACAACAGCGTGACCATGGGCAACGGGGCCTCCACCGGCCCGGTCACGGTGCAGAACGTGGCGCCGGGCGTGGCGCCCACCGACGCGGTCAACGTGCAGCAGCTGAACCAGGCCGGCGCCGCCGGCATGGCCTACACCGACGCGCGCACCAACGCGCTGGGCAACGAGCTGCGCAACACCGCCAAGAACGCCTATGCCGGCGTGGCCGCCGCCATGGCGGTGCAGATGCCGGGCACCTCGGTGCCGGGCAAGACGGTGATGCGCGTGGGTTACGGCACGTTCAAGGGCGAGAGTGCGGTGGGCATCAGCTTCCGCCGCACGGCCGAGAACAACGGCTGGAGCGTGACCGGCGGCGTGGGCATGAGCCGCGCCGGGGCCGCGGCCACGGTCGGTGCCGAGTGGGTCTTCAATTGAAGCGGGAGAGAAAAAGAATGAAGCAGATGAACCGAACCCTGTCCGCGGTCGCACTGGCGGCCTTGCTTGCGGCCTTGCTTGCGGCCCTGCAGGGCTGCGCCTCGCCCGGCGCCGCCATCGACAAGGACGCGCAGGCGCGCGCAGCGGCCGAGAAGCCCGCAGCGCCCAGGCCCGAGGAGTTTCCGGCGCTGGACAGCGCCAAGTGGAAGCAGGGCGCCTTTCCGGGCACCGAGAAGTTCCAGCGCGTGCGCCCCGGCATGGGCAAGGACCAGCTGCGCGAGCTGCTGGGCTGGCCGCACTTCAGCGAAGGCCTGTGGGGCGTGCGCGAGTGGAACTACATCTTCCACTTCTACACGGGCAAGGGCAGCGACTACACCACCTGCCAGTACATGGTGCGTTTCAACGGCAGCGAGCTGATGACCGGCGGCTGGTGGAAGAACCCCGACTGCGCCTTGCTCGCGCAGCCGCCGGCGGCCACGCCGATCCCGGCCAGCACCAAGCTGGCGCCGCCGCAGAAGGTCACGCTCAATGCAGACGGCCTGTTCCGCTTCGACGGTGCCTCGCTCACCGACCTTCAGCCCGCCGGGCGCGCGCGGCTGGAGCACCTGGCCGTCGAGCTGCGCAACAACTTCCGCTCGCTGCACTACATCGTGGTGACGGGCCACACCGACCGGCTGGGCGGCGACGCCTACAACGAGGCGCTGTCGCTGGAGCGCGCCAACACCGTGCGCGACCTGCTGGTGCAGCAGGGCCTGGACCGCAAGCTGATCCGCACCGCGGGCATGGGCAAGCGCCAGCCGGTGGTGTCCGACTGCGAAGGCAGCCGCAGCACGCCGGCGCTGCTGCAGTGCCTGCAGCCCAACCGGCGCGTCGAGCTCGACATCGCAGGGGAGCAGTGACGATGAACGCGCCTGCTCCCTCGGGCTACCGGATCGCGCTGGTCGATTCCGACGCCTTGCAGCGCGCCTGCACCGGCAACTCGCTGACGGCGCTGGGGGCCGACTTCATTCCCTTCGTGCGCATCGCCGACCTGATCCAGGTGCTGGAGGTGGGCCAGCGCTTCGACGGGGTGATCGTGGGGCTGCACGCCGATGCGCAGAAGACGGTCGCGCGCGTGCCCGCGATGCACCAGGCGGCCGACTGGATGCTGCCGCTGCTGTACCTCACGCACCGCTCGGAGCTGGAGAGCGTGGAGTCGGTGCCCGTCGCGGTGCGCGCGCAGCGTTCCTTCGAGCTGCTGCTGACGCCCGTGTCGAACGAAGACCTGGGCGCCTGGCTGGCGTCGCTGGATGGCCGGCTGAAGCCGGCGCGGCTGATTCGCGTGGGGGCGGACGCCTGACGCGCGCCCGGGGCCCGGCCCGCTGCGGGGCCGGGCCTGTCAGCAATTCACGGCAAGGGCGGCATGGCGTGGCCGGCCTCTTCGCGTGAACTCCCTCTCCTTGACGGGTTCGCGCCCGGGCAACACCGACACCAGCCGGTAGCCCTGCTTGTAGACCGCGCGCAGCTCGTAGCCGTTCTCGGCGCACAGGTCCAGGCGCTTGCGGATGTTGGCCGCGCACACGTCGAGCACGCGCGTGCCTTCATAGGGCGTGGTCTTGTCCCAGATCGATTGCCACAGCCACTCGCGCGTGATCACCTGCCCGGCGTTGCGGAACAGCGTGACGGCAAAGGCGTACTGGCGCGGCTGCAGGCGGATGCGCCGCTCGTGCAGCAGCACCGTGTGGGCCATGTCGAGAAAGCGGTAGGGGCCCCAACTCGCCGCGCCGAGGCTGGCGGTCTGCGCGGCCTGTCGGGCGCGCAGCAGCAGGGTGCGCATGCGCCAGGCCAGTTCGTTGATGGCGTCGTCGATGCCGGCGCCGTGCAGCTCGATGAAGTCGTCCCAGCCCGGCGCGTCGCGCCAGGGCATGAGCTGCTCCCAGCGCCTGTCGCGCACGATGAGCAGCGTCGGGATGTTCAGCGCCCGGCAGGCGGCGAAGAGGCTGCGCGAAGCCAGCTCGTTCTCGACCACCAGCAGCAGTAGGTCGATCGGCTGGCCGCTGTCCAGCAACGCAAAGAAGTCGCCCGCACTCGAGAACCGCAGGGTGTCGTAGCCCAGGCGGGACAGGCTGTGCAGCAGCTGGGGTCCGGTGGTGCCTTGCGGGTCGAGCAGGGCCACGCGCGTGGTCACCGGCATGGCTCAGGACGCCTTCTTGCCGTCCCGGACCGCCAGCACCACGATGCCCACGGCGCACGCCGCGAACAGCACGCCCGTCGGCACGGCGCCCAGGGTGCCCATCAGCCAGCCGTACAGGTCGGTCAGCATGGCGATGAGCCGGTTGCCGCGGGTCTGGCGGCTCAGGTCGTTGGCGATGAATGCGTTGAACGACAGCACTGAGAAAACCAGCGCCACAAAGCCAGCCACGATCCACTTCACGATGTTTTGCTCCCTTGGTCCCCGGCGCGGCGCAGGCTGGCCGCCCGGGTCGTTCGATGCTAGCGGGGGCTTCGGGATGGGAGTCTGATGAATTCTTTCAGCGCCGTTCGGGGCGGCGGCGGGCGGGTCTCGACGGGCGAAAACGGGCGGGAAGAATATTTTTCCGGGTTTTTTACCTTCGCTGCCTCTTTCGCAGGCACCGCGTTGCAGGCCCCGCCAGGCAAGGGTTTCGCGCGCTGCACACACGGTTTTCCACAACATTGTCCCCACCGGATTGGGAAAACCCGTCATGGCGATGTGGTAAGGCGACGGCCGGCCCGGTGGCGGGCAAAAAAATACCCGCCGGAGCGGGTATCTCGAGGGGCCCCCGAAGGGGCGCGCTCTAAGGCAAACAGAGAGCTCTTCTTTTGCGGCCCTGTTGCGTGACAGCAAGTGCATCCTCGGCGAGGACGCGCGCCCAGCATGTCAGCTGAAAAATGTCGTAACCGTAGGACAAGTTAAAAAGTGTGAAGAATTTGGCACTTTTTCGAGCTTCGGGGGATACCCGCGGTCCGCACGATCGTGCAGAACTGTCGGTGTTGTCCGACAAGCCGGGGGCGGCCTGGGCCCTAAATTTTGCGGACTCGCTTCAAGTGCGGGTTCTCTGTGCGTGACAGCAATCCAGAGATTCAGCCCAGCATCGTGCTGGGTTTTTTTTGTGCGCTTACTGGCGTTATCTGGCGCTTTCTGGTGTTTGGGGCCCGTCAGCGCAGGAAGACATGCTCCATGAACTGCCGGATCGGGTACTGGATCACCGTCTGTACCCGGGCCGGCAGCTCCAGCGGGCGCATCAGCATCTTCAGCGTGGCGGCGGGGCTCAGGTGGGTGCGGATGGTGCGGTTCATGTGCGCGCTCAGCTGCTGCACGTAGGCCGCGTCGCCGGCGCGGTGCGGAGCGCGAGCCTGCAGCACGTGGCGGACGGCGCAGTCGGCGTCCTCGCTTTTCAGCTCCAGCGTGCGCCGGCCGATGGTGCCCATCACGCGGAAACGGTTCAGCCGCTCCTGCGCGCGGTAACGCCGAAAGAACCGGTAGAAGTGCTTGTAGTGGTTGACCTCATCGGTCGCGATGCGGGTGGCCAGGTCGCGCAGCACCGGCTCGGTGGTGCTGCGGGCCATGGCCCGGTAGTAGGTGGCGGTGCCGGTCTCGACCACGCAGCGGGCGGTCATTTCCAGGGCGCGGGTCGGGGCCAGCAGCTCGACCTTGCAGTAGGTGGCGTACTCGTCGAGGAAGCCGCGATAGGCGCTTTCCCAGGGAAATTCGGGCCAGACGTGGTCCACGTAGGCGCGCAGGGCGCGGCCGTGCTGCAGCTCTTCCTGCTCCCAGTGGTTCGACAGCCACTCGGTGACCTCGTCGTCGCCCCGGAAGAAATCGACCAGGTTCTGCGTGTACAGGTCGGAGCCGCTCTCGATGAAGGAGGCCGACGCCACCAGGTAGAAGAGGTTCTCGTCCGTGCGCACCTGCTCGCGTGCGATGCGGGAGAAATCGAGGTCTTCGATCTTCCAGTGTTCCGACGCCTGACCCGCCATGCGTGCTCCTTGATTCATGGTTGCCGATGAAAACAGGGAAGAAACAGGCTGCAGCCGGGGAGGGCGCGCACCGCTTCAGCCGTCCATATTAGCCCCGGCTCCCGGATCGCGCGTGCGCAAGGCCCGCGGCGGGCCCGGGCACCATGCGCAAACCTATAATCGATTGTTCAAGCAAATCAAGCAGTTAGGCCGGTTCAACGCAGTGGTTTCGACGCAGGGTCGCCATCGCCAGGCCGCCCCCGACAGCAGACGAAATCCAAAGATGAGCCAGCCCACATTCACGGTCGCGGACATCCGCAAGACCTTTCTCGATTTCTTCGCCTCCAAGGGCCACACGGTGGTGCCTTCGAGCTCGCTGGTGCCGGGCAACGACCCGACGCTCATGTTCACGAACTCGGGCATGGTCCAGTTCAAGGACGTGTTCCTCGGCGAAGACAAGCGCCCCTACGTGCGCGCCGCCTCGGTGCAGGCCTGCCTGCGTGCCGGCGGCAAGCACAACGACCTCGAGAACGTGGGCTACACCGCGCGCCACCACACCTTCTTCGAGATGCTGGGCAACTGGAGCTTCGGCGACTACTTCAAGCGCGACTCGCTGAAGTGGGCCTTCGAGTTGCTGACCCAGGTCTACAAGCTGCCGGCCGAGAAGCTCTGGGCCACCGTCTACATCGAGGACGACGAGGCCTACGACATCTGGACCAAGGAAATCGGCCTGCCGCCCGAGCGCGTCGTGCGCATCGGCGACAACAAGGGCGGACGCTACATGTCCGACAACTTCTGGATGATGGCCGACACGGGCCCGTGCGGCCCGTGCTCCGAAATCTTCTACGACCACGGCCCCGAGATCCCCGGCGGCCCGCCCGGCTCGCCCGATGAAGACGGCGACCGCTACATCGAGATCTGGAACAACGTGTTCATGCAGTTCGACATGCAGCCCGACGGCTCGGTCAAGAAGCTGCCCGCGCCCTGCGTCGACACCGGCATGGGCCTGGAGCGCCTGGCCGCGATCCTGCAGCACGTGCACAGCAACTACGAAATCGACATCTTCGACGCGCTCATCAAGGCCGCAGGCCGCGAGACCGGCACGCAAGACCTGTCGAACAACTCGCTGCGCGTGATCGCCGACCACATCCGCGCCACCTCCTTCCTGGTGGCCGACGGCGTCATTCCCTCGAACGAAGGCCGCGGCTACGTGCAGCGGCGCATCGTGCGCCGCGCCATCCGCCACGGCTACAAGCTGGGCCAGAAGAAGCCCTTCTTCCACAAGCTGGTGCCCGACCTCGTGAAGCTCATGGGCGACGCGTACCCCAAGCTCGTGGCCGATGAGAAACGCATCATCGACACGCTGAAGGCCGAAGAAGAACGCTTCTTCGAAACGCTGGCCAACGGCATGGAAATCCTCGACGCGGCGCTGGCCGGCGATGCCAAGGTGCTGCCGGGCGACGTCGCCTTCAAGCTGCACGACACCTACGGCTTCCCGCTCGACCTGTCGGCCGACGTGTGCCGCGAGCGCGGTCTGAGCGTCGACGAAGCGGGCTTTCACGCCGCCATGGAAAAGCAGAAGGCCGCGGGCCGTGCCGCCGGCAAGTTCAAGATGGACCGCAACGTCGAGTACGCCGGCGCGGGCAACACCTTCACCGGCTACGACCACCTCGAAGAAAACGCCAAGGTCGTCGCGCTGTACCTCGACGGCGTGGCCGTCGACGCGCTGAAGGAAGGCCAGAGCGGCATCGTGGTGCTCGACACCACGCCCTTCTATTCGGAGAGCGGCGGCCAGGTCGGCGACCAGGGCGTGCTCGTGGCCGAAGGCGTGCAGTTCGGTGTCGACGACACACAGAAGATCAAGGCCGACGTGTTCGGCCACCACGGCACGCAGACCCAGGGCACGCTGAAGGTGGGCGACACGGTCAAGGCCGCCGTCGACATCGCGCGCCGCGCCGCCACCATGCGCAACCACTCGGTCACCCACCTGATGCACAAGGCTTTGCGCGAAGTGCTGGGCGACCACGTGCAGCAGAAGGGCTCGCTGGTCGACGCCGACAAGACGCGCTTCGACTTCGCGCACAACGCCCCCGTCACGCGCGAGCAGATTCTCGAGATCGAGAAGCGCGTCAACGCCGAGATCCTGGACAACGCGCCCACGCAGGCCCGCGTGATGGACCTCGAGTCGGCCCAGAAGACCGGCGCCATGATGCTGTTCGGCGAGAAGTACGGCGAGACCGTGCGCGTGCTCGACATCGGCACCAGCCGCGAACTGTGCGGCGGCACCCACGTGGGCCGCACGGGCGACATCGGCCTGTTCAAGATCGTCAGCGAAGGCGGCGTGGCCGCCGGCGTGCGCCGCATCGAAGCCGTCACCGGCGCCAACGCGCTGTCGTACCTGCAGGACCTCGAATCGACCGTGCACAGCGTGGCCGCCACGCTCAAGTCGCCGGCCGCCGAGCTGCAGGGCCGCCTCTCGCAGGTGCTCGAGCAGGTCAAGACGCTCGAACGCGAAGTGGGTGCGCTCAAGGGCAAGCTCGCGTCGTCCAAGGGCGACGAGCTCATCGCGCAGGCGGTGGACGTCAACGGCATCAAGGTGCTCGCGGCCAAGCTCGACGGCGCCGACGCCAAGACGCTGCGCGACACCATGGACAAGCTCAAGGACAAGCTGAAGACCGCCGCCATCGTGCTGGCCGCCGTCGACGGCGACAAGGTGCAGATCGCGGCCGGCGTCACGGCCGACAGCATCGCCAAGGTCAAGGCCGGCGAGCTGGTCAACTTCGTGGCCCAGCAGGTCGGTGGCAAGGGCGGCGGCAAGCCCGACATGGCCATGGCCGGCGGCACCGACGCCGCGGGCCTGCCGGCCGCGCTGCAATCGGTGCAGGCCTGGGTCGCCCAACGGACCTGAGGTCCTTTCCGCTCACTACCCACACAGCACTTCATGTCCGACGCGATCCCCGGTGAAGTGCTCGTGATGGGGGCGGGCACCATCGGTTGCTTCATCGGCGGCAGCCTCGCGGCGGCGGGCGTGCCCGTCACCTTCGTCGGCCGTCCGCGCGTGCTCGACAAGCTCGCGCGCCACGGCCTCACGCTCACCGACCTCGACGGCGCCAAACACAAGCTGGCGGCGCCCATGTTGCGCTTGTGCGAGCAGGTGCCGGTGGGCGCGCGGCCCGCGCTGGTGCTGCTGTGCGTGAAGAGCGGCGCCACGGCCGAGGCGGCGCGCGAACTGGCCTTTGCGCTGCCGGCCGGCACCACGGTGGTTTCGCTGCAGAACGGCATCTCGAACTGCGCCGCCGCGGGGCAGGCCGGCCCCTCGCTCAACATCCGTGCGGGCATGGTGCCGTACAACGTGGCCGAGATCGACGACGGTGCCTTCCACCGCGGCACGCCAGGCCGGCTGGCCGCGGAAGACGACCCCGCGCTGCGCGACTGGCTGCCCGTGTTCGAGCGCGCCGGCGTGCCGCTCGACCTGCATGCCGATCTGCTGCCGGTGCAGTGGGGCAAGCTGCTGCTCAACCTCAACAACCCGGTCAATGCGCTGTCGGGCCTGCCGCTGCGCGACGAGCTCATGCAGCGCGGCTACCGCCGCTGCTTCGCGGCGCTCATCGATGAAACGCTGGGCGTGCTGCGCACGGGCGGCATCGTGCCCGCGCAGGTCGCGGCCGTGCCGGCGCGGCGCCTGCCAGGCCTGCTGCGCTTGCCCGACTGGCTGTTTCGCATCGTCGCGGCACGCATGCTGCGCATCGACGCCAAGGCGCGCTCCAGCATGGCCGACGACCTCGCGTTGGGCCGTCGCACCGAGATCGACGCACTGAGTGGCGAGGTGGTGCGGCTCGCGCAGGAGCACGGCCTGAGCGCACCGCGCAACGCGCGCATGGTCGCGCTGCTCGAGGCCTGGCCGCAACAGCCGAAGCGCTGGACGGCACGCGAACTGCAGGACTCGCTGGGTCTCTGAGCGCCAAGCCTGTACCCTCAGGCCATGGCGGCTTTCAAGAGGGAGGGGTTGTCATGCAGGTCCTGATTCTCGGCAGCGGTGTCATCGGCACCTCGGTGGCGTACTACCTGGCGCGCGCCGGGCACGCGGTGACGGTGCTGGAGCGCCAGCCGGCGCCCGCGCTCGAAACCAGCTTCGGCAATGCGGGCGAAGTCTCGCCCGGCTACTCGGCGCCCTGGGCCGGGCCTGGGGTGCCGGTCAAGGCGATCAAGTGGATGCTCATGCAGCACAGCCCGCTGGTCATCAAGCCGATGCTCGATCCGGCGATGTGGCGCTGGGGCCTGTCGATGCTGCGCAACTGCACGCAGGCGCGCTACGAACTCAACAAGGGCCGCATGGTGCGGCTGGCCGAATACAGCCGAGACTGCCTGAAGGCGCTGCGCGCCGACACGGGCATCCGCTACGACGAGCGCATGCAGGGCACGCTGCAGCTCTTTCGCACGCAGACACAACTCGACGGCACCGCGAAGGACGTCGAGGTGCTGAAGGCGTCCGGCGTGCCCTACCAGGTGCTCGACCGCGACGGCTGCGTGCTGCATGAGCCCGCGCTCGGCGCCGTGAAAGACAAGTTCGTCGGCGGCCTGCGCCTGCCGGGCGACGAGACCGGCGACTGCTTCAAGTTCACGCAGGCGCTGGCCAAGCTCGCTGAGGCCGAGGGCGTGCAATTCAGATTCGGCGTGAACATCCAGGCCCTCGAACACGAAGCGGGGAAGGGCGTGACCGCGGTGCGCACCGACCAGGGCGTGTTCGCCGCCGACCGCTACGTGGTCGCGCTCGGCAGCTACTCGCCCGCGCTGGTGAGGCCCTTGGGCATCGACCTGCCGGTCTACCCGGTCAAGGGCTTCTCGATCACGGTGCCCATCACCGACGCGAGCGGCGCGCCCGAATCGACCGTGATGGACGAGACCTTCAAGGTCGCCGTCACGCGCCTGGGCGATCGCATCCGCGTGGGCGGCACGGCGCAGCTCTCGGGCTTCGACCTGGCGCTCGATGCGCGGCGGCGCGACACGCTCGAGCACGTCGTGACCGACCTGTTCCCGCGCGGCGGCCCGGTGCGCGATGCGTCCTTCTGGACCGGCCTGCGCCCCATGACCCCCGACGGCACGCCGGTGATCGGCGCCACCCGCGTGCCCAACCTGCTGCTGAGCACCGGCCACGGCACGCTCGGCTGGACCATGGCGGCCGGCACCGGCCGCGTGATGGCCGACCTGGTCGCGGGCAGGGCGCCCGAAATCGACATGGAAGGCCTGACCGTGGCGCGCTACGGCGGGTAGCCGCTCCACGCTTTTCCCCTCGAAGGGCGGCCCGAAACGGCCGCCCTTTTTCGTGGGCCGCGCGCGCCGGCGTCACCTCAACTAGGGTTTTTACCTAGTCATGAAGTTGTCTTCGTCGGTATTCTCGCGGTGTTCCATTAATAAATCGTTGTTTCTTTAGTGAAACAAACCACCGATTCCACGGACCCTCGATGACACACACTCGCCGCCTCGCCATCGCCGCTGCCGTCTCCCTGGCCGCCGCTTGCGCTTCCGGACTCGCCTGGGCAGACACCTACCCCAGCAAGCCGATCACGCTGGTCGTTGCCTATCCGGCGGGTGGCGACACCGACGCCTTGGCGCGCCTGTATGCCGAGAAGCTCTCGGCCCGCGTCGGCCAGCCCGTGGTGGTCGACAACCGCCCCGGCGCCAGCGGCATCATCGGCAGCGCCTTCGTGTCCAAGGCCGCGCCCGACGGCTACACGCTGCTGCTTGCGCCCAGCACCTTCTCGATCGCGCAGCTGGTGCTCAAGACCGGCAGCGCCTCGGGCTACGACGTGCTCAACGGCTTCACGCCGATCGTGCAGACCGGCAATCTGCCGCTCTTCCTCGTGGCCAGCGGCGCCAAGGGCTACACCGGCCTGAAGGACGCGGTGGCCGCGGCCAAGGGCGGCAAGTCGCTGAGCTACGCCAGCCCGGGCAGCGGTTCGCCGATGCACATCCTGGGCGAGATGTTCGCCCGCGCCTCGGGCACCAGCCTGGCGCACGTGCCGTACAAGGGCGTGGCACCCGCCGTCAACGACGTGCTCGGCGGCCATGTGCCGGTGACCTTCATCACGCTGGGCCCGGTGGCGCCCTACATGCCCAACGGCAAGATGGTCCCGCTGGCCGTGGCCTCGCGCGAGCGCTCGCCGCTCGCGCCCAAGGTGCCGACCTTCGCCGAGCTGGGCTACAAGGACGTCGAGCTCACCGCCTGGAACGGCCTGTGGGGCCCGCGCAACCTGCCGCCCGAGATCGTGAAGACGCTCAACGGCCACTTCAACGAGATCCTGAAGATGCCCGAGATCGTCGCGCGCATGGCCGTGCTGGGCACCACGCCCGTGGGCGGCGACGCCGACGTGCTGGCCAAGACCAACGCCGCCGACTTCGCGCGCTTCGGCAAGGTCATCAAGGAACTCGGCATCCAGGCCGACTGAACCTCACGGAGACGCCCGCCATGACCGACCTCAAAGCCATCGCCGATCCCTCCAGCCTGCAGTCGCTGCTGGCCGAGATGCCCGCCAACCTGCTGGCCGGCCGCCGCGTGCTCGTGACCGGCGGTGCGCGCGGCCTGGGCCTGGCGTTCGCGCAGTGCGTGGCCGCGGCGGGTGCGAGCGTGGTGCTGGCCGACATCCTCGGCGAGCTGGCCGAGACCGAAGCCAAGGCGCTGCGTGATGCCGGCCGCACGGCGCACGCGCTGGCGATCGACCTGTCGGACCCGACCTCCATCGAGGCGGGCGCCGCCGAGGCGGTGCGCCTGCTGGGCGGCCTGGACGGCCTCGTCAACAACGCCGCCATCACCAACTCGGGCGGTCGCGACGCGCACCAGCTCGAGATCGACATGTGGGACCGCGTGATGAACGTCAACGTGCGCGGCAGCTGGCTCATGGGCCGCGCCTGCCGCCCCGCGCTGGCGGCCAGCGGCCGTGGCGCCATCGTCAACCTGGCGTCGGACACGGCGCTGTGGGGCGCGCCCAACCTGCTGGCCTATGCCTCGAGCAAGGGCGCGGTCATTTCCATGACGCGCTCGCTGGCGCGCGAATGGGGCGGCGACAACATCACGGTGAACGCCGTGGCGCCCGGCCTCACGCTGGTCGAGGCCACCGAGTACGTGCCGATGGCGCGCCACCAGAAGTACCTCGAAGGCCGCGCCATCCCGCGCGAGCAGCAGGCGGCCGACGTCTGCGGCGCGACCGTGTTCCTGCTGTCCGGCCTGGCGCGCTTCGTCACCGGCCAACTGCTCGCCGTCAACGGCGGCTTCGCGATGCACTGAACCCGTCACCACCGACCGAATTTCCCGACCAAGGAGTACACCCATGAGCGATTTGTCCGAACAGCAGAAGATCAACAACGCCAACACCCTGGCGCAGCCCGAAGGCAGCAGCCTGGCCGAGTGGATGAACACCCGCATCGCCCGCTACGAAACCCGCAAGTACGACTGGGATGCGCTGAAGTTCCAGGCCGACTTCGACCCCAAGTTCCGCCGCGCGCAGATGCGCTACGTGGGCACCGGCGGCACCGGTGTCGCGGCCGACACCAACACCGTGCCCTCGGAGCACTTCACCTTCTCGACCATGGTGATCCCGGCCGGCCACGAAGGCCCGCCGCACATCCACACCGACGTGGAAGAGGTGTTCTTCCTGATCCGCGGCAAGCTCAAGGTCGTGATCGAGAAAGACGGCGAGCGCTTCGAAACCATCATGACCGACCGCGACCTGATCTCGGTGCCGCCCGGCGTGTACCGCGAAGAGATCAACATCGGCGACGAAGACGCGCTGATGTGCGTGATGCTCGGCGCCAAGAAGCCCGTCACGCCGACGTACCCCGCCGACCACCCGCTGGCCAAGATCAAGCGCTGAGCGAGCGAGCCAGCGAGCGAACAGGCCATGAGCACCGTCGACATCTCCGCGCAGACCCTGCCGGCTTCCGAGCTGGCGCGGCTCGACGCGCGCTTTCCGGCCCGCGACGTCGCGGTCGGCGGCGGCGCGGTGGTGTCGGTGCGCGAATGCGGGCAGGGCCCGGTGATCGTGTGCCTGCACGGCATCGGCTCGGGCGCGGCCTCGTGGCTCGACACCGCGGCGCTGCTGGCGCCGCAGGCCTGCCTCATCGCCTGGGACGCACCGGGCTACGGCCGCTCGACGCCGCTGGCCTCGGCCGCGCCGACCGCCGCCGACTACGCCGCACGGCTTGAAGAAATGCTCGATGCGCTGTCGATCCGCTCCTGCGTGCTCGTCGGCCATTCGCTGGGCGCCATCGTCGCCGCGTCGGCCGCCCGCAGCGAGTCGAGCGCCAGTGAGCGCATCCGCCGCCTCGTGCTCGTGAGCCCCGCCATCGGCTACGGCGCCGCCGCGCGCATCGACGCCCGCGCCAAGGTGCGCGCCGAACGCCTGGCCACGCTCGACGACCTTGGCATTGCCGGCATGGCCGCCAAGCGCGCGGGCCGGCTCGTGTCCGACGGTGCCAGCGAACACGCCCGCCAGTGGGTGCGCTGGAACATGGCGCGCCTGAACGACCACGGCTACCGCCAGGCCGTCGAGCTGCTGTGCAACGCCGACCTGCTGGCCGACCTGCCGCCGCCGATGCCCGTGCGCGTGGCCTGCGGCGCGCTCGACGTCGTCACGCCGCCCGCCGCCTGCGAAGAAGTCGCGCGCCGCTGCGGCGTGCCCCTCGAATTGGTGGACGATGCGGGTCACGCCGGCTATGTGGAACAACCGCAGGCCGTCGCCGCCTTGCTGCGCGAATCGCTCGCCGGCTGACCCGACACGAACAAGACAACCGAGAGGAATCCAGACATGGCCACCGACAACGAAGTGATGGAAGAGGGCGCGGACCGCTACAACGTGCCCGCGCTGGAGCGCGGCCTGCGCGTGCTGTGCGAGTTCAGCCGCGAGAGCCGCACGCTCTCCGCGCCCGAGCTGGCGCGCCGCTTCGACCTGCCGCGCTCGACCGTCTTCCGTCTGCTCACCACGCTGGAGAACATGGGCTTCCTCGAGCGCGCCGAGGGCGGGCGCGACTACCGCCTGGGCCTGGCCGTGCTGCGCCTGGGCTTCGAATACCTGGCCTCGCTGGAGCTCACGCAGCTGGGAACGCCGCTGCTCAACCGCCTGTGCGACGAGCTGCGCACGCCCTGCAACCTGGTGGTGCGCGACGGCCGCTCGATCGTCTACGTCGCCAAGGTGGCGCCAGCCACGCCCTTCGCCAGTTCGGTCACGGTGGGCACGCGCCTGCCGGCCCACGCCACGGTGCTGGGCCGCATCCTGCTCGAAGACCTCACGCTGCCGCAGCTGCGCGCGCTGTACCCCGAAGACAAGCTCGAGACCTTCTCGCCGAGCACGCCCAAGACCGTGAACGAACTGTTCGACATGGTGCAGGCCGACCGCCAGCGCGGCTATGTGCTGGGCGAAGGCTTCTTCGAATCGAACATCTCGACCATCGCCGCGCCGGTGCGCGACCACAGCGGCCACATCGTGGCGGCACTGGGCGCCACCATCACCTCGGGCCACATCGACGAGAACCGCATGGACGAGATGGTGCAGCGCGTGCGCGGCACCGCCGACGAGATCTCGGGCCTGCTCAATTACTCGCCCGCGCGCACCAGCAAGGTGGTGCCGCTGCGCAGCGCCTGACGACTGATTTCAGATCGACCATGACGACCTTCGCCCCTTCCTCCTCCTTCTTCGCCGCCGACGCACTGGCCGGCCGCGTGGCCGTGGTCACGGGCGGGTCGTCGGGCATCGGCCTGGCCACCGTCGAGCTGCTGCTCGGCTGCGGCGCCGCCGTGGCGCTGTGCGGGCGCAACGCCGAACGGCTCGATGCCGCCGTGGCCGGCCTGCGCGCGCAATACCCCGACGCCAAGCTGTTCGCGCAGACCTGCGACGTGCTCGACGCCGCCTCGGTGCGCGCCTTCGCCGCCGCGAGCGAGGCCGCGCTCGGCCCGGCCTCGATGCTGGTCAACAACGCAGGGCAGGGGCGTGTCTCCACCTTCGCCGACACCGACGACGCGGCCTGGATGCAAGAGCTGAACCTGAAGTTCTTCTCCGTCATCCACCCGACGCGCGCTTTCCTGCCGCAGCTCACGGCGCAGCGCGCGGTGCTGGGCGATGCCGCCATCGTCTGCGCCAACTCGCTGCTGGCCCGCCAGCCCGAGCCGCACATGGTCGCCACCTCGGCCGCGCGCGCGGGCCTGTTGAACCTCGTGCGCTCCATGGCCACCGAGTTCGCGCCGCAGGGCGTGCGCGTCAACGGCATCCTGATCGGCCTGGTCGAGTCGGGCCAGTGGCGCCGCCGCTTCGAGGCGCGCGAAGACAAGTCGCAGGACTGGGCCGCCTGGAGCCGCCAGCTCGCCACCACCAAACACATCCCGCTGGGTCGCCTGGGGCTTCCGACCGAAGCCGCGCGCGCGATCCTTTTCCTTGCTTCACCGCTCGCGTCGTACACGACCGGCAGCCACATCGACATCTCCGGAGGCCATTCCCGCCATGCATAACCCCAACAACACCGTCACGGTCGGCGCCGTCGTCGCCGCGTTCCTCGAGCAGTGCGGCGTCAAGGCAGCCTTCGGCGTGATCTCGATCCACAACATGCCGATCCTCGATGCCTTCGCGCAGCGCGGCACGGTGCGCTTCATCTCGGCGCGCGGCGAAGCCGGCGCGGGCAACATGGCCGATGCCTATGCGCGCTCCACCGCCAGCCTGGGCGTGTGCATCACCAGCACCGGCCCGGCCGCGGGCAACATCGCCGGCAGCATGGTCGAGGCACTGACCGCCGGCGCGCCGCTCTTGCACATCACCGGCCAGATCGAGACGCCGTACCTGGACAAGGGCATGTCGTACATCCACGAGGCGCCCGACCAGCTCACCATGCTCAAGGCCGTGTCGAAGGCCGCGCTGCGCGTGCGCAGCGTCGAGACGGTGCTCGGCACGCTCAAGCGCGCGGTGCAGCTCGCCATGACGGCGCCGACCGGCCCGGTAAGCGTGGAGATTCCGATCGACATCCAGTCGGCGCTCACGACCATGCCGGCCGACCTGTCGCCGCTGCCCATCGAGCGCCCCGTGCCTTCGGCCGCCGGCCTCGATGCACTGGCCGCGCGCCTGGCCACGGCCAAGCGTCCGCTGCTGTGGGTCGGTGGCGGTGCCCGCCATGCGCGCAGTGCGATCCAGCGCCTGCAGAAGCTGGGCTTCGGCGTGGTCACGACCACGCAGGGCCGCGGCACGGTGCCCGAGGACGACGCCGGCTCGCTCGGCGCCTACAACATCCAGAAGCCGGTCGAGGCCTTCTACCAGACCTGCGACGCGATGCTCGTGGTCGGTTCGCGTCTGCGCGGCAACGAGACGCTCAAGTACGAACTGAAGCTGCCGCGCCCGCTGTACCGCATCGACGCCGATGCCGCTGCCGAAGGCCGCTGCTATGCGTCCGAGGCCTTTGTCTGCGGCGATTCCGCGCTGGCCCTCGACGGCCTGGCCGACCGCCTCGAAGCCGCGAAGTACCAGGCCGACCCGCAGCTGCTGGTCGACCTGCGCGCCGCGCACGACCAGGCCGTGGCCACGCTGCGCGACGGCCTCGGCCCGTACGCCGAACTCGTGCGCCAGCTGCAGTCGGTGGCCGGCCGCAAGTTCAACTGGGTGCGCGACGTCACGGTGTCCAACAGCACCTGGGGCAACCGCGAGCTGCGCGTGTTCGAACCCAGCGCCGGCGTGCACGCCACGGGCGGCGGCATCGGCCAGGGCATGCCCATGGCCATCGGCGCGGCCATCGGCGCGGCGGTGACGGGCTCGGGCCGCAAGACCTTCTGCCTGGCCGGCGACGGCGGCTTCATCCTGAACCTGGGCGAGCTGGCCTGCATGGTGCAGGAGAAGGCGCCCATGGTCATCGTGCTCATGAACGACAAGAGCTACGGCGTGATCAAGAACATCCAGGACGCGCAGTACGGCGGCCGCCAGTGCTACGCCGAGCTGCACACGCCCGACTACGACCTGCTGTGCAAGTCGATCGCGCTGCCGCACGCCCGCGTGAAAGACCTGGCCGACCTGCCGGCCCAGCTCGACCAGGCGCTCGCCGCCGACGGCCCGTTCCTGCTGGAGATCGACATGCTGTCGATCGGCGGCTTCAAGACCAGCTTCGCCGGCCCGCCGACCAACACGGTCACGCAGATTCCCGCGCTCGGCGCGGCCAAGTGAGTGAACGCGGAGCCCCACGCATGACCACCGCCATCACGCGCATCGCCCTTGTCGGCTGCGGAGCCATCGGCACCTCGGTGCTCGAACTGCTGCGCGGCGACCCCGCCCTGAAGGTGGTGGCCATCGTCGTGCCGGCCGAAGGCATCGCTGCCGCGCAGAAGGTCGCCCCCGACGCGCAGGTGGGCAGCGCCGTGCCCGCCGACGGCATCGACCTCGTGGTCGAGACCGCCGGCCATGCCGCCATCGAGGAACACGTGCTGCCCGCCCTGGCACGCGGCACGCCCTGCGTGGTGGCCTCGGTGGGCGCGCTGTCGGCCACGGGCTTCGCCGAGAAGCTCGAAGCCGCCGCCGTTGCCGGCCGCACGCAGGTGCAGCTGATTCCCGGCGCCATCGGCGGCATCGACGCGCTCGCCGCGGCCCGCATCGGCGGCCTGGACAGCGTGCGCTACACCGGCCGCAAGCCGCCCCAGGCCTGGAAGGGCACGCCGGCCGAGCAGGGCCGCAACCTGGACACGCTGGCGCACGAAACCGTGATCTTCGAAGGCAGCGCGCGCGAAGCCGCCTTGCTCTATCCGAAGAACGCCAACGTGGCGGCCACCGTCTCGCTCGCGGGCCTGGGCCTGGACCAGACGCTGGTGCGCCTCATTGCCGATCCGGCCACCACCGAGAACGTGCACACCGTCGAAGCCGAAGGCGCCTTCGGCAGCTTCGCGCTGACCATGCGCAACAAGCCGCTCGCGGCCAATCCCAAGACCTCGGCCCTGACCGTGTACAGCGCCGTGCGCGCGCTGCGCAACCGCGTCGCGGCCCTCGCCATCTGAGCCACCCCATGATCTCCACCGAACTCCTTCCGATCTGCATCGCCGGCGAATGGCGCTTGGGCGGCGGCGACGTCTACGAAAGCCTGTACCCGGCCACCGGCGAGCCCATCGCGCGCCTGAAGGCCGCGAGCCTGGCCGATGTCGAAGAAGCCATCACGCGCGCCGACCACGCCTTTCGCACCAGCGGCTGGGCCCAGCGCCTGCCGCACGAGCGCGCCGCCGTGCTGCACCGCGTGGCGCAGCTGATCCGCGAAGAGGGCGAGTCGCTGGCGCAGAAGCAGCGCCTGGACAACGGCAAGCCGATCAGCGAAACCCGCAACCTCGTGGCCAGCGCCGCGGGCACCTTCCAGTTCTTCGCCGCCGCATTGGAGACGCTCGAAGAAACCATCACCCCCTCGCGCGGCGCCTTCGTCACGATGAGCGTGCACGAGCCCATGGGCGTGGTCGCGGCCATCACGCCGTGGAACTCGCCCATCGCGAGCGAAGCCCAGAAGCTGGCGCCCGCGCTGGCCGCCGGCAACGCGGTGGTCGTGAAGCCCGCCGAAGTCACGCCGCTCATGGCGCTGGAACTGGCGCGCATCTGCGAGCTGGCCGGCGTGCCCAAGGGCATCGTGAGCGTGCTGCCGGGCAAGGGCTCGGTGATCGGCGACGCGATCACCAAGCACCCGCTGGTCAAGCGCGTGTCGTTCACCGGCGGCACCACCACCGGCAAGCACATCGCCCACATCGCGGCCGACAAGATGATGCCGGTGTCGCTCGAACTCGGCGGCAAGTCGCCCACCATGGTGCTGGACGACGCCGACCTCGACCATGCGGTGAACGGCGTGCTGTACGGCATCTTCAGTTCGTCGGGCGAGTCGTGCATCGCGGGTTCGCGCCTGTTCGTGGCGCGTGGCATCTACGACGAGTTCCTCACGCGGCTGGCCGAAGGCGCCAATGCGCTGCGCGTGGGCGACCCGGCCTCGGAGCGCACGCAGATGGGGCCGCTCATCACGGCCAAGCACCGCGAGGGCATCGAGCGCTACGTGGACCTGGGCGTGTCCGAGGGCGGGCGCATCCGCACGGGCGGCGTGCGCCCGCACGGCGCCGACTACGACAAGGGCTACTTCTACCAGCCGACGATCCTCGAAGGCCTGACCAACAACGCCCGCATCAGCCAGGAAGAAATCTTCGGCCCGGTGCTGGTCGCGATGCCCTTCGACAACGAGGAAGAGCTGATCGCGCAGGCCAACGACAGCGTCTACGCGCTGGCCGCCGGCGTGTGGAGCCGCGACTTCAAGCGCGCCTGGAAGCTGGGCCGCGCGGTGCAGGCCGGCACGGTCTGGGTCAACACCTACAAGCAGTTCTCGGTTTCGACGCCGTTCGGCGGCTGGCGCGACAGCGGCCTGGGCCGCGAGAAGGGCCGCGAAGGCATCTTCCAGTACATGGAGCAAAAGAGCATGTACTGGGGCACCAATGAACAACCGCTCCCGTGGGCGAACTGAACAGGAGCACACGATGAGCGTACTTGGCATCGACCAGATCACCTACGGCGCGGACGACCTGCCCGCCTGCCGCCAGTTCTTCCAGGACTGGGGCCTTTCACTCACGTCCGAAGCCGCCGACGAACTCGTCTTCGAGTGCCTCAACGGCTGCAAGGTGGTCGTTGCGGCGTGGGACAAGCCCGGCCTGCCGCCCGCGATGGAAGAGGGCCCGACGCTGCGCGAAGTGGTGTGGGGCGTGGAAAGCGACGCCGACCTGGACCGCTACGCCGCCGCCATCGCGCAAGACCCGGCCTTCGTGGACACCACGGTCGACGGCGCGCGCCGCATCGGCTGCACCGACCCCAACGGCCTGGCCGTGCGCCTGCAGGTCAGCCGCAAGCGCGCGGTCGAGGTCGACTGCGGCGCCATGAACACCTGGAACGCCAAGCCGCGCGTGAACCAGCCCGCACCGATCTACGAACGCGCAACGCCGATCGAAGTCGGCCACGTCGTGTTCTTCGTGAGCGACGTGAAGGGCACGAGCGCGTTCTATGCGCAGCGCTTCGGCTTCGTGTCGTCCGACGGCTATCCGAACCGCGGCGCCTTCATGCGCTGCGCGCCCGAGGGCGGCCACCACGACCTGTTCCTGCTGCAGATTCCCTCGGGCAAGCGCGGGCTGAACCACGTGGCCTTCACCGTGCGCGACATCCACGAGGTGTTCGGCGGCGGCCTGCATTTTTCACGCTGCGGCTGGGACACCCAACTGGGCCCGGGCCGCCACCCGGTGTCGTCGGCGTACTTCTGGTACTTCAAGAACCCGGCCGGCGGCCTCATCGAGTACTACGCCGACGAAGACCAGCTCACCGCCGACTGGCAGCCGCGCGAGTTCGAACCCGGCCCGACCGTGTTCGCCGAATGGGCGGTCGATGGCGGCCTCGATGGCAACACCCGCCGCCAGAAGAACGCGGAAGGCCCGAAAGGTGCTTTCCTGACCGAGAAGAAGTGAACCCGGTGACCCTCATGCAACGACGTTTTTCTTTCTCCCTGCTGGCCGCCGCGGCGCTGGCCATCGCCTTGCCCGCGCACGCGCAGAGCGACGCGCACAAGCAGCTGTCGAGCGACCGCTTCACCATCGTCTCGCCGTTCCCGCCCGGCGGCCCGGTCGACACGCTGGCCCGCATCCTGTCGGACGGCCTGGCCAAGCGCTACGGCCAGGCGGCCGTGGTCGAGAACATGGTGGGCGCGGCGGGCAACATCGGCATCGACAAGGTCAAGCGTGCCAAGGGCGACGGCCACACGCTGCTCGTGGTGCCGGCCGGCAACCTCACGATCAACCCGACGCTGATGCCGAACTTCCCGTTCAACATCGAGAAGGACTTCGTGCCCGTCACCATGCTCGCCAAGGCGCCCAACGTGCTGGTGGCCGCGCCGGCCTCGGGCATCAAGAGCGCGAAGGAACTGGTGGCGATGGCCAAGGCCAAGCCCAACACGCTGTCGTATGCCTCGCCCGGCGTGGGCAGCGGCTTGCACCTGGCGGGCGAGCTGTTCAAGCAGCAGGCCGGCATCGACCTGCTGCACGTGCCCTACAAGGGCACGGCGCCCGCGCTCAACGACGTGCTCGGCGGCTCGGTGCCGCTGATGTTCAGCAACCTGCCCGCGACCATGCCCTTCATCAAGAACGGCAAGCTCGTCGCGCTGGGCGTGACCGAAGCCAAGCGCAGCGCCGCCGCGCCCGACATCCCCACGCTGGCGGAGCAGGGCATCCAGGGCGTGGCCGTGACCTCGTGGTACGGCCTGCTGGCCCCCAAGGGCACGCCGCCGGCCGTGGTCGAGCAGCTCGCGAAAGACGCGGCCGAGATGCTGGCCCAGCCTGACGTGCGCGAACGCCTGAAGGCACAGGGCATGACCGATGCGGCCATGAAGCCCGCCGAGTTCGCTGCCCACATCCGCGATGAGACGGCCGTCTGGGCCCGGATCATCAAGGCCCGCAACATCGTGGCCGAGTGAGCCACCCCCAAGAACAAAGAGAGACAGAGACCATGCAGACAAGCGAATCCACCATCGGCATCGTCGGTGCCGGCATCGGCGGCCTGGTCGCCGCCATCGCACTGCGCCGCGCGGGGCACGACGTGGTCGTGTTCGAGCAGGCGAAACAGTTCGCCCGCGTCGGCGCCGACATCAACCTCACGCCCAACGCCGTGCGCGCACTCGACGGCCTGGGCGTGGGCGACGCCGCCCGCGTGACGGCGGCCCGCCCGTCGCACCGCATCAGCCGCACCTACGACAGCGGCGAAGAAACCTCGCGCCTCGAAATGGCCGACTCGGCCGAACAGCGCTACGGTGCGCCGCAGCTCACCATCCACCGCGCCGACCTGCTGGCCGCGCTGGCCGACATGTTCCCGGCCGAGCGCGTGGCGCTGGGCAAGCGCGCCGAGACCATCGCGGCGGACGACCAGGGCGTGACCCTGTCGTTCAGCGACGGCACCAGCGCTCGCGTGGGCGTGCTGATCGGTGCCGACGGCATCCACTCGGGTGTGCGCACCGCGATGTTCGGCGCGGAGAGCCCGCGCTTCACGGGCATCGTGGCCTACCGCGCCGTGGTGCCCGCCGAGCGCGTGGCCGGCGTGCCCAACCTGGGCGCCTTCACCAAGTGGTGGGGCCCGAACCCGCAAAGCCAGATCGTCACCTTCCCGCTGAACCGCGGCAAGGACATCTTCATCTTCGCCACCACGCCGCAGGACACCTGGCACCTCGAATCGTGGACCGCGCCGGGCAGCGTCGACGAGCTGCGCGAGCAGTACGTGGCCTACCACCCCGAGGCGCGCGCGCTGCTTGATGCCTGCGACACGGTGCTGAAGACCGCGCTGTACGAGCGCGACCCCATGCCCGCCTGGGCGCAGGGCCGCATGGCGCTGCTGGGCGATGCCGCGCACCCGATGCTGCCCTTCATGGCGCAGGGCGCCGGCATGGCCATCGAAGACGCCGTGGTGCTGTCGCGCCACCTCGACGGCGTGGCCATGGCCGGCATCCCCGCCGCATTGCAGGCCTACCAGACCGCCCGCATTGAGCGCGCCAGCCAGGTGCAGCTCGGCTCGCGCGGCAACAACTGGCTGCGCGAAGGCGGCAATGCCGACTGGGTGTACGCCTACGACGCCTGGGCCGTGCCGCTGGGCGTGCCGGCACAGGGCGCCGTCGCTGCCACCGCCTGAAATTTTTCCCCTCGCTTACGGAGGCTCACGATGCAACAAGACCGCTTTCTCCAACCGCACCAGGCGCGCCAGCGCCCCGCGACCACCTACGAAGACCTGCTGGGCGACGTCATCGAACGCGCCTACGCCGACGGCATCCACGACCTGCCGGGCCTGGTGCAGCGCCTGAACGACAGCGGCCTGGCCACGCCGGGCGGCCTCGCATGGACCGAGGCGCTGTACCGCAAGGAAATGGCCACGCTGGCCGCCTGAGGAGAACCACCATGACCATCGCCATCCATCCCGTTCCCGTCGATCCGGTCGACCACCTGCTCGAGATCGGCCTGAAGGACCTCTGGTACCCGATCTGCCCCTCGCACTTCATCAAGGAGAACCCCATCTCCCTGCGCCGCCTCGGCCGCAAGATCGCGCTGTGGCGCGACGGCGAAGGCGTGCTGCACGCGCTCGAAGACCGCTGCCCGCACCGCGGCGCACCGCTGTCGCAAGGCGTGGTCCTGGGCGACCGCCTCTCGTGCCCGTACCACGGCGTCGAAGTGCGCCATGACGGCGTGGTCACGCGCGTGCCCGGCAGCCCCGGCTGCAAGCTCGAAGGCTCGCGCGCCACGCGCCACTTCCACGTGCAGGAGCGCGCAGGCGCCGTGTTCCTCTACAACTCGAAGGAGTCGGTCGACGTGCCGCCGCCGCTGGTGCTGCCCGAGCAGCTGACCGACGAGGCCGAGTACGCGAACTTCCTGTGCTACACGGAGTGGAAGGGCGACTACCGCTACGTGCTGGACAACGTGATGGACCCGATGCACGGCACGTACCTGCACAAGCAGTCGCACTCGATGGCCGAGGGCGACTCCAGCGCCAAGTTCGGCGTGCGCCCGACCGACATCGGCTTCGTGTTCGAGAAGGAAGGCCAGCGCAACGTCAACTTCGACTGGACCGAGTGGGCCGACACCGGCATCCACTGGATGCGCCTGGAAATCCCCTACCCGAAGACCGGCGGCCCCGGCGGCAACTTCATCATCATCGGCGCCTTCTCGCCCATGGCCAACGGCATGACCGCCACCTTCTTCTGGCGCGCACGCAAACTGGCACCGGGCTGGGAGCGCGACACCTGGCGCTTCCTCTACAAGAACCGCCTCGAGGCACGCCACTGGCACGTGCTGGAACAAGACCGCGTGATGCTCGAAGAGATGGAAGCCGACGCCAACCAGCACGAGAACCTGTACCAGCACGACCTGGGCATCGTCCGCCTGCGTCGCCACATGCGCAACCTGGCGCAGGCGCAGCTGGCGCAAGCCGAGGCCGCCACGGCCTGAACTGCAAGCAAGTACGTAAGCAAGCGAGCATCGCCATGTCTTCTCCCACGCTGAACGCCCTCGTGCATACCATGCGCTACGAGGCCGACGGCATCGTCAGCGTCGAGTTCCGGCCGGCCACGCCGGCGGTGGACTTTCCCGCCTTCGAGGCCGGCTCCCACATCGACCTGCACCTGCCCAACGGGCTGGTGCGCAGCTACTCGCTGTGCAACCCCTCGAGCGACCGCCAGCGCTACGTGGTGGGCGTGCTCAACGACCGCAAGAGCCGCGGCGGCTCGCGCTACGTGCACCAGCAGTTGCGCGTGGGCATGACGCTGCCCATCTCGGCACCGCGCAACAACTTCAAGCTGGAAGAGGGCGCCGAGCGCTCGGTGCTCGTGGCCGGCGGCATCGGCGTGACGCCCATCTGGTGCATGCTGCAGCGGCTCATCGCCATCGGCAAGCCGGTGGAGTTCGTGTACTGCGCACGCACCCGCAAGGAAGCCGCCTTCTGCGACGCCATCGAGGCGCTGGCCACCGAAAAATCGGTGCAGCTCACCTGGCACTTCGACGACGAGAAGGGCGCGCCGCCCGACCTCGCGTCGCTGCTGGCCGGCAAGGGCGCCACCAGCCACTACTACTGCTGCGGCCCCACGCCGATGCTCGACGCCTTCGAAAAGAGCTGCGAGCAACTGGGCTACGCCAACGCCCACATCGAACGCTTCGCCGCCGTGCATGTGGAGGCGCCCAGCGCCACGCAGACCTGCGTGGTGCAGTGCGCCAAGAGCGGCAAGAGCGTCGAGGTGCCTCCGGGCAAATCGATTCTCGACAGCCTGATCGACGCTGGCCTCAACCCCGACCACAGCTGCAAGGAAGGCGTCTGCGGCGCCTGCGAAACGGCGGTGCTCGAGGGCGAAGTCGATCACCACGACGGCATCCTCACCAAGATCGAACGTGCGTCCAACAAGACCATGATGATCTGCGTCTCTCGCTGCAAGGGCGAGCGCTTGGTGCTGGACATCTGAACGAGAAGGCCACAACCCCAAAAGACGGCCGAGAGAAGAAAACCAACCGAGACATTCAATGAAAAAGTACTTGATCGCGATGGCTGCGGCCACCGCGGCTGGCGGAGCGCTGGCCCAATCTTCCGTGACGCTCTTCGGCGTCGTCGACGCCTCCGTGGTCTACACGCGCGGCAGCGGCAACGGATCGGCCCACAAGACGCAGCTGGGCAACAGCGGCAACATGTTCAGCCGCCTCGGTTTTCGCGGCACGGAAGACCTCGGCGGTGGCTACTCGGCCAACTTCTGGCTCGAGATGGGCCTGCAGAACGACAGCGGCACGGGCTTTCCTTCGAACTCCAACAACCAGGCCAGCGGCAACGGCACGCCCGGCGTGATGAGCTTCAACCGCCGTTCGACCGTGAGCCTGGCCGGCCCCTTCGGCGAAGTGCGCCTGGGCCGCGACTACGTGCCGGCCTTCTGGAACACCGCGATCTTCGACCCCTTCGGCACCGGCGGCGGCATCGGCGCCAACCAGATCTACTTCTCGGGCCTGGGCGGCCTGGTGGCACCCACCGGCACGCGCGCCTCGAACAGCATCGGCTACTTCCTGCCGGCCAACCTGGGCGGCTTCTACGGCCAGGTGATGTACGCGATGGGCGAGAACGATTCGAACTCGGTGCTGCCCGGCACCCAGGTGTCGAACAAGCGCGACGGCCAGCACACGGGCGCGCGCTTCGGCTACCAGAGCGGCGGCCTCAACGTGGCCATTGCCACCGGCCGCACGCGCTACGCCGCCGGCGACCTGCGCGTGACCAACCTGGGCGCGTCCTACACCTTCGATGCGGCGCTCATGAACCTCAAGCTCACGAGCGAGCTGTACAAGGAATCGAAGGGCAGCACCGATGCCAAAGGCGTGCTGGTCGGCTTCCAGCTGCCCATCGGGCCGGGCGAGATCAAGGCCTCGTACGCGCGCTACAAGCTGGAGCCCGCCAATGCGGTGCGCGAGCCCACGACGTCGAAGCTGGCCATCGGCTACGTGCACAACCTGTCCAAGCGCACGGCGGTGTACGGCACCATCGCGCGCATCAGCAACAAGAACGGTGCGACGCAGGCCCTGGCCGGCGCCATCACCATGCCCAACCGCGCCTCCAGCGGCGTCGAGTTCGGCATGCGGCACATGTTCTGACGCGAAAGGGCCGGCATGCGCGCAACCCCCGTCTGGCCGCAGGTGCGGCGCCTCGCGGCGCTGGCCCTCGGATCGCTGCTCGTGGCCGGCTGCGCCGGCATGTCGCCGACCGCGCAGCCCGCGCCCGGCCAGCTGCTGCTGGCCAGCCCCGACAAGCTGCACGGCTTGCCCGACGCAGGGCGCAACTGGGTCATGTCGTACGCGTCCACCACCTTCGACGGCGCGAACGCGGTGGTCGTCGGCCAGGTGGCGCTGCCGCGCACGCCCGCGCCCGCCGGCGGCTATCCGGTGATCGCCTGGGCCAACGGCTCGACGGGGCTCGCGCCGCAGTGCGCGCCTTCGCTGGTCGTGAACCGCGAGCGCGATGCCTACCTCAACGCCTGGGTGCAGCAGGGCTATGCCGTGGTGCGCACCGACTACGCAGGGTGGGGCGCCTTCGGGCCGGTGCCCGACCTGCACAGCCGCAGCAACGCCGAGAACCTGGCCGATGCCGTGGCGGCCGCGCATGCGCTCGACGGCGCGAAGCTGCGCCCCGACTGGATCGCCGTGGGCCACAGCAAGGGCGGCGGCGCCGTGCTGTGGGCCGCCGGCCTGCCGGACCGCAGCGCCGGCCGCTACCCGCTGCGGGCGGCCATCGCCATCGCGCCCACGGGGCCCGGCGTGCTGCGGTTCATGGACAGCGTGATGCGCGGCGAAGCGGTGGCCGTTCCGGCGCTGCCCTTCGTGTCGCTGACCGTGATGAGCGCCAAGGCGATGAACCCGGCCATCGATGTGCAGGCCCTGACCTCGCCCGCGCTGCGCCCGCACCTCGACGCGATGGGCTCCGCCTGCCTCTCGGGGCTGTTCGCGATGCCACCGCTGCCGCCGGGGCCGTACCTGAAGGCCGGCGCGGCGTATGACGCGATGGCCCGGCTGCTGGCCGCGCAGGATGCCTCGTCGCTCACGATGCGGGTGCCTGTGTCGGTCATTCAGGGCGAGAAGGACGAGACGACGGTCACGCCCGACACCACGGCGGCGATGGTGCGCAGCCTGTGCGCGCGCGGCGCGACCGTGCAACTGAAGCAGTACGCCGGACAGACCCATCGGTCGGTCATCGGCGCCTCGCAATCCGACGCGTTCGGATTCGCCCGAACGGTCCTCGACGCAGGCAGGCTGTCCAGCGACTGTCCCTGAAGCCGCGCCGGCCTCCGTGCAACCCACCTGAGAAGAATCCCATGTCATCCAAGGCCATGCGCTGGTACGGGGTCGTCACCCTGTTCGTGATCGTCGCGATCTCCTACGTCGACCGCATCAACATCGCGGTGCTGATCACCGATGCGGCCTTCCTGAAGCACGTGGGCATCGACGCCTCCGACCGCGTGAGCCAGGGCCTGCTGGCCACGGCCTTCATGCTGGGCTACGGCATCTCGGCCTTCGTGCTCACGCCGTTCTGCTCGGCGCTGTTCGGCGTGCGGCGCAGCCTGATCTACGGCCTCGTGCTGTGGGGCGTGGTGACCTGGGCTTCGCCGATGTTCAACAGCTACGGCCTGCTGCTGGCCTCGCGCGTGCTGCTGGGCGTGTCGGAAGGGCCGCTGTTCTCGCTGGCCTCGTCGTACATCAAGGCGCACTTCCAGAGCCACGAGAACGGCAAGCCCAATGCGCTGGTGAACATGGGCACGGGCCTGGGCCTGGCGGTGGGCTATCCGCTGGTGGGCCACCTGCTCACGCAGTTCGAGTGGGACAGCTCGTTCCACGTGCTGGGCGTGCTCAACATCGTGCTGGGCATTCCGCTGGTGCTGGCCTTCGTGCGCATGCCCGCGGGACACGGCGACGGCATCAAGCCTTCGTCGCTGGGCGATGCGATGTCGCGCGTGGCGGGCATCGTGAAAGGCGCGCTGCACACGCGGCACCTGTTCCTCATCACGCTGCTGACCTCGGCGGCGCTGGCCTATCTCTGGGGCAGCAGCAACTGGCTGCCGACCTACCTGCGCGAGGCGCGCGGCTTCTCGCTGCGCGAGATGGGCTGGATCGCGTCGCTGCCGCAGTACGCGACGGTGCTCGCGGTGTTCACGGGCGGCGTGCTCATCGACAAGCTGGGGCGTGACCGCGTGCCCTTCATCTTCATGGGCGCGAGCGCGGGCGTGGCACTGTCGGTGCTGCTGGCCATCAATGCGCGCGACCCGTACATGGCCGCGACGTGCCTCGTGGCGGCCAACTTCTTCTGGGGCCTGCAGAGCCCCGCCATTCCGAGCACGGTGCAGCACTGCTCGCGGCCCGAGCACACGGCCAGTGCCTTCGGCGTGACCAACGGCGTGGGCAGCCTCGTGGCGGGCTTCATGCCGGCGCTGATGGGCGGCGTGATCACCGCGGTGTCGCACAGCGGCGGCGCAGCACACACAACGGTGACCGCGGCCTCGTCGGCGGCGGGTTTCTTCGCGGGCTTTGCACTGCTCATCGGCACGCAGATCGTGGTGTTCGCATGCGGCTTTCTGTTGTGGTGGCGCGAGCGTGCGCAACGCACCGCTGCAGTCTCTGGTTCACAGCTTTCGTAGCCTTCGCCGTGGCTTGAACCTTCGTACTGTGGCCGCTTCGTCACAGTGAAGGGCCCGCGTTTTCGTCATCTGCGTGAGCAGGTGTTTCGGCCGCAGAACCATCTTCGTATCGCATGGCACGCGTCGCGTGCCATGACGCCATTCGGCCTATCGCGCGCGAACAATTGGAGAGAGAAAAGTTCCGCGGATCGTTGAGCTCATTGCATCGATCAGCTACAACTGCGTGCACTTCAACGGACGAGGGAATGCGCGTGAAATCAACCACAAGAGCCGCAGCCAGTCTTGCCGTCGCCATCGCTTTCGCCATGGCCCCGGCCGTTCACCCGACGGGTGAACGCATCGCGTCGATGCACGGGCACTGAGCCCGGCCCGCGACACCCCACCGCGTTCACACGCTCCCCCCACACCCCGCGTCCTGACGGGAATGGCGCCGCTCGCCCCGCGCATTCTGGGACCACCGCAGCACACGCGGTGCGGTCCGGCCTGAGCCTGCGTTCCTGACGAACGGTTTGTTCGCCGGGAGGGTGCTGTGCTGCCCGCATTTCCTGCTGATCTGTCGTTCCACTCATCCCGCGCGCGTCACGCGCATCGCCGGCTATCCGCCGGTGCCTGCGGTGCGGCGCATGTTCCTTACCAAGAGTACCCAGAGGCGATCATGAAATCACTGAATACACCTGTCGTTCATTGCCTGGCTCTCACGGCCGTGACCCTTGCCGCGCTGACGGCCTGCGGCGGCGGCGGAGACAGCGGCGGTGGCGCATCCTTCGGCGGCTCCGGCCTGAACGCGCCGTCGTTGGCCAACGCGCCCGCGGCCGACAGCGGCGACACCACCAAGAAGACCCCCGACGACGGCGTGCCCGCCGCACCCGAATCGGCAGTGGCCGCGGTCGATCGTTCGGCCCGGCCGATGGAGTTGCCCGACACGGTCTGGCCCGTGAACTACAAGCTGTGGTTCCGCCCCGATGCGGCGCTCAAGACTTTCGTGGGCCGCGCCGACGTGGAGATCGACGTGCTCAAGCCGGTCGACGCCATCGTCGTCGCCGCGCACGACCTCAACTTCGCGCGCGGGCGCACCACGCTGCGCAAGGTGTCCAAGCCGGGCGAGGTGATCCCGCTGATTCCCTCGCCGCAGACGCGCGGCGACTTCGTGCAACTGCGCCTGAACGACGGCCAGATCGCCAAGGGCAAGTACCTGCTGCACATGGAGTGGGACGGCAAGATCCAGTTCTCCGACGCCGAGTACTGCACGCCGGAAGTGATGGCGAAGAACCCGCTGTGCTCGGCCGCGTCGGGCATCTTCAAGGTGGGCCTTTCCACGCCCGAGGGCGTGAGCAGCGACGCCATCGTGACGCAGGGCGAAACCAACTTCGCACGCCAGTGGTTCCCGGGCTGGGACGAGCCGGCCTTCCGCCACACCTTCGAGATCTCGGCCGAGGTGCCGGGCGACTGGAAGACCGTGTCCAACGGCGCGCAGACCGAGGCCGTGAAACTGCCCGACGGCTACCAGCGCGTGGCCTTCGAGAAGACGCCTTCGATGCCGATGTACCTGGCCTTCTTCGGCGGCGGCAAGTTCGACATCCTGGCCGACACCTTCAAGAACCCGCTGGACGGCAGCGACATGGCGCTGCGCTGGTTCACGCCGCCGGGCCGCTCCGACTGGGCCAAGTTCGCGATGGAGTGGACCAAGGTGTCGATGGACTACTACTACAAGTACACCGGCATCTCGCTGCCCTTCAAGAAGTTCGACACCGTGGCTGCCAACGACAGCTACGACAACAAGCCCAACACCGGCTTCGGCGGCATGGAGAACTGGGGCGCGATCTTCGAGTTTGCCGACGCGGTGCTCACCAAGCCCGGCGACAAGCCCACGCTGTACTCGGTGACCGTGGTCACGCACGAGGTGGCGCACCAGTGGTTCGGCGACCTCGTCACGCTCGACTGGTGGGACAACGTGTGGCTCAACGAGTCGTTTGCGCGCTGGTTCGAACGGCGCACCACGATCAAGTTCCACCCCGAGTACTACAGCTTCTCCGACTACGTGCTCGACAAGCACAACGTGATCGTGGCCGACCTGAAGCCGTCGGCCGTGCCGGTGCAGCGCAACCTGAACGACGCGGGCTCCTTCGGCTTCATCAGCCCGGCGATCTTCGTCTACAACAAGGGCAGCCACGTGCTGGAGATGGTGCAGAACTACATCGGCGAAGAGGCGATGCAGAAGGGCCTGCAGATCTACCTGAAGGACTACGCGTTCGGCAACGTCACGCCCACGCGGCTGTGGACCTCGCTGGAGAAGGCCGCTGGCGGCAAGAAGGTGAGCGAGATCGGCGACAGCTTCATCCGCCAGACCGGCATTCCGCTGCTCACGGTCGATGCGCAGTGCGCCGGCGACCGCACCTACGTGAACATCACGCAGGAGTCGTTCCCCAACCAGAACCAGTTCCCGGCCTCGACGTGGACCATTCCCGTCACGCTGGCGCACGGCGACGCGATGGAAAAGCGCGAGACCTTCGTGATGTCGAACAACGCCACGCAGGTTGAGCTGCCGGGTTGCACCGCGGTGCTGGCCGGGCCGACGGGGCAGGACTACTACGTGAGCAACTACAGCGCGCCGTCGTGGAGCAACCTGCTGGCCAAGGTGCAGAACTTCGCGGGCAACAAGCCGCTGCTGCTGAACATCGAGCGCGATGCCTTCCGCCTGCTGGGCGTGGGGCGCATCACGCAGGCGCAGTACGACCAGATCAAGGGCGTGCTCAACCTGCCGGCGCCGCTGCTCGCCAAGACGCAGCTGAGCCAGCAGAAGATGGCGGCGGTGGACGCGGGCGGCAAGGAAGAGTACCCGCACGCGCTGCGCTTCCAGGGCAAGCTGCCGCTGCGCGAGAACCAGAAGCGTTGAGTTGAACTGAACTCACTTTCGTGAACCCTCGCATGTGCCGCCCGGCGGCGCATGCGTCACCACTTCATCCGAACCCATGAAAAAGCTTCTGAACTCTTTGCTGGCAGTGGCCTGTGTGTCACTGCTCTCGGCCTGCGGCGCGCGCGGCGGGCCCGAGACCGAACTGGTCGGTGTCTACGCCGTCGAACGCAACGGCGTGCTCAAGGAGGTCGTCAAGATCGAGCGCGACGGCGACCGCTACATCATGCGCGACAAGGTGCGCACACCCGAGTGGAGCGAACCGAAGATGCAGCTGCAGCCGGTGACGCGCGAGCGCTGGAGCCGCATCACCACCGACACGGAGAACACGTCCTTCGTCGGCATCTCGAGCGACCAGCTCGGTATCTTCAAGGTGCCGCCCGGTTGGCAGAAGAACGGCTTCAAGACCCAGACGGGCTACTTCCTGTTCTATTCGCAGGGACCGGTGGAGGCCCACAAGCTCTGATCGGCCGCCGCCACCACCACGACAGCACCCAGCGGGCACAGGACACTGGGTGCTTCCCGCAGCGAAATCAAGGAGGAGGGGCGAAGCCCCGGGGGACATTCGCGGAGGGAAGTACCCGGTGGCCTGTGCACGCGCCCTGAACGAGCGCGCTTGATCAGGGCGCGACGATCGCGCCTTCGATGCGATGGCGTTTCAACGCATCGGCCACAAAGCCCGAAGCCTTCATCTCCTCGACGAAGGAAGAGAGCAGCGCCTGCGCCTCGGCCCCCCGGCTGGCCGGCGTCCCCATCGCCTGCTGGATCACCATGAAGCGCCCCGGCAGCACACGCACGCCCGGCGCGCGAGTCGCTTCGCCTTCGAGCAGCTGGCGAATGCCCGCCGCCACCTCGACCTGCCCCGCGCGCAATGCAGCGAGCGCAGGCCCCGCGCCCTGAAGGCGCACGATCTCGGCCGCCTTGATCTCGCGCGTGAGGAACAGGTCGTAGGCGCTCCCAGAGCCGACCGAGATGCGGTGGCCTTCAGCATCGACCTGCGCGTTGTCGGTCAGCGCAGAGGATTCGGGCACGAGGTAGCTGCCCTCGATCAGCACATAAGGCGCCGTGAAGCGCAGCCCTTCGCTGCGCGCCGGATCGACCGCGAAGAAGCCGATGTCGGCCTTCTCGTTCTTCACCGCGTCCACCGAGGCCGCGGCCTTCTCGAACACCACCAGCTCGATGCTCACGCCCAGCCGCCGCGCGAACTCGCGGGCCAGGTCGATCGACACGCCGACCGGTTCGCCCGTGGTGGCGTCCTTGTTGGCCAGGATCGGGTTGCCGAGGTTGATCGAGGCGCGCAGCGTGCCGCTGGGCGCGAAGGCAGTCACGAGGGCGGAAGGGGGCGAAGTGGTCATGGCGTCCGTTCGTCGGAAAGAGGAAGGAGGGGATGAAGGCCGCCAGTTTACGGGCCGTGAGGCGCCGGCTCAGCGTGCCGACAGGGGCTCCAGCCCCGTCTTCGCGATCGTCGGCGCCGCGGCCGGCGAGTTGAGGTAGCGGATCAGCTGGCGCGCCGCCTCGGGCTGCTTGGAGGCCGTGGCCACGCCGGCCGAGAACACCGTCACGCGCTGCACCTCGGCGGGCAGCGGGCCGATGTAGTCGATGCCCTCGATGGGCAACAGCTCGCTCACCTGCTGCAGGCCGAGGGCCGCGTCGCCGCGCGCCACCACCGTGCCCACGCGCTCGCTGAGGATGCGCTTGCTCTTGGGCTTGACCTGGTCCTCGATGCCCAGCGTCTTGAGCAGCTCGGTCTCGTAGTAGGTGCCGCTCGCGCTTGCCGAGTAGGCGATCGACGGCGCCGCGAGCAGCGTGCGCTTGAGCGCATCGACCGTGCCGATGTCGGGCTTGGGCGCACCCTTGCGCACCGCGAAGCCGATCGACGAGCGCACCAGGTCGACCTGGCTGCCCGCCACCACCTTGCCCTGCGCCACCAGCGCATCGAGCGCGGGGCGCGCCAGGATCACGACGTCGGCCGGCTCGTTGCGCCCCAGGCGGCTGGGAATCGAGTCGCTGGCGTTGCCCATCGACGCGCCGTAGGCCGTCTTCACGCTGCGGCCGGTGCTGCGCTCGAAGCCGGGGCGCAGCTCGTTGTAGGCGGCGGTGAAGCCGCCGGAGGTCATGACGTGGATGTCGCCCGTCGCGGCGGGTGGGGTGCTGACGCAACCGGCGAGCGCGAAGGAGGCGGCCAGCGCCAGGGCGGCGCGGCGGGTCAGGGCGGAACGGGGGAAGGCGAAGGCTGTCACGGCGTGTGTCTCCTGAAGATCGTGCCGTGTCATCGTAGGGGCCGAGGCTGTCAATCGGCCTTCAGGAAATTCGGGGTTACTACTAGCGCGAGGGCTTGGGCGGGTCCGCGTCCTTGGCGGGCGCAGCCGCCGCCGGCAGGCGCCCACGCTTCGCCAGCCCTTCGCGCAGCAGGAACTCGACCTGCGCGTTCGCGCTGCGCAGCTCCTGGGCCGCCAGCCGCTCGATCTCGGCCCACAGGGCCGGATCGATGCGCAGCGGGTAGGACTTCTTACCGGGACTGGCCATCAGGGAACAACGACGTGGCGGCGGTGATCAGGTGCCGTGGATGCATCAGGTGTAGAGCGTGCCCGTGTTGACCACGGGCTGGGTTTCGCGGTCCGAGCACAGTACCACCAGCAGGTTCGACACCATCGAGGCCTTGCGCTCGTCGTCGAGCACGACGAGGTTGCGCTCCGACAGCCCCTTGAGGGCGGCCTCGACCATGCCGACCGCGCCCGCCACGATCTGGTGCCGCGCGCTCACGATGGCCACCGCCTGCTGGCGCCGCAGCATCACCTGGGCGATCTCGGGCGCATAGGCCAGGTGGGTGAGCTTGGCGTCGAGCACCTCGACGCCGGCGCTGGCAAAGCGCTGGTTCAGCTCGGCCTTGAGGGCGTCGGCCACCACGTCGAGCCCGGCGCGCAGCGTGACCTCGTCGCTTTGCAGGTCGTCGCCGCTGTCGTACGCGTAGAGCGTGGCCAGGTGGCGGATGGCGGCTTCGGACTGGATGGCGACGAACTTGTTGTAGTCGTCGATCTCGAACACGGCCTGCGCCGTGTCGTGCACGCGCCAGACCACGGCCGCGCCGATTTCCACCGGGTTGCCGCGCTTGTCGTTCACCTTCAGCGGCGGCGTGTTCAGGTTGCGCGCGCGCAGCGAGATCTTCTGGCCCGACTGGAACGGGTTGGTCCAGCGCAGGCCCTCGGTGCGGTCGGTGCCCTGGTACTTGCCGAAGAGCGTGAGGATGATGCCCTCGTTGGGCTTGAGCATGTACAGGCCCGGCAGCAGCGAGACGCCGACGACGATCAGCAAGATGCTCAGGGGCAGCGGCATCATCCGCCGCACGAGAACCCAGGCGCCGACCGCAAGGATCAGCAGCGCCACGGCGACGATGCCGTATCCGTTGACGGACCGGTACGGCCGCTCCCTGCGGACCGGGCGAGGGATGGACGGGGTCTGCTCGTGCATGAAGGCCTCCTGTTGAAAGTGATATCACTCTAATATCTTTTTGGAGATCGTCAAGGCTTTCTTTCGGCTCGCCTTCGCCGGTTCGGCTGCCTCGCGCAGGCACTGCGCAAACTGCGCGACGAGGGGCGGGCTGGCGCGTGGCTTGCGCTGCAGGAGGCCGATCTCGCGATGGAACGTGGCCTCGCCGAGGGACAGCATGCGCACGCCCGGCGGCAGCGGCAGGTGGGCCTCGACCCATGGCACGAGCGCAACGCCCAGGCCCTTGGAGGCCAGGTGGATGAGCCCGGAGATTTCGTCGACCTCGATGGCGTCGCTGACCACGAGGCCTTCACGCTGGAGGAATCGTTCGACCATGCGCCCGCCGAACGATGCGCGGTCGTAGCGCAGGAACGGCTGTTCCTGCAGCAGGGTGCGCCAGTTCCTGCCCGGCACGCTCGCGGGGGCAATGAGCACATAGGGCTCGCGCACCAGGGTCTGCCACGTCAGCTCGGGAAGAATGCCGAAAGGCGGCCGGATGATCACGGCCGCATCGATGCTGCCGGCGTCCAGGTCGTCCATCAGCCGCATCGACACGCCGGGCGAGATGTGCACGCGCAGCAGGGGGAAGCCGGCGCGCAGTTTCTCGAGCGCCCGCGCCACCAGTGTCGGCTGCGCGGACGCGATGGCGCCGATGCGCAGCAGCCCGGCGTTCGCGGCGTCGTCGGGCAGCTCGCCGAGCTTGGCGTAGAGGCCGCAGATTTCTTCCGCCCGTCCCAGCGTGGTCTCGCCCGCCGCATTCAAGGTGGCAGAGCGGCCCGTGCGATCGAAGAGCGGGAACCCCAGGGATTCCTCGAGCCGCTTGATCTGGCTGCTGACGGCCGATTGCGTGAGGCCGATGCGCTCTCCCGCCGCGGCGAATGTGCCGTGGCGACACACGGCGATGAAGGTTCGAAGCTCGGTGATCATTCGGGATTCATCGAAATGGGTGGTGCTCAGCGATGAAATATATCGTTTTCGGTTATGTGGCTCGCTGCTTAGAGTTTGCTCACCCTGAACTCCTTGATCGATGAACCCCATGAGCACCCCCACTGCACGCATCCCGTTCCACCTGGCCTTTCCCGTGCGCGACATCGCCGAGGCGCGCGCCTTCTACGGCGAGTTGCTCGAATGTCCCGAAGGCCGCAGTTCGACCGAGTGGGTCGACTTCAACTTCCACGGCCACCAGATCGTGGCGCACCTGGCGCCCGACGAATGCGGCCACAAGACGCACAGCGCCGTGGACGGCCATGACGTGCCTGTGCGTCACTTCGGCGCCGTGCTGCCGATGGACCTGTGGCAGGCAATGGCCGACAAGCTCATCGCACGCCAGACGAAATTCGTGATCGAGCCCTACATCCGGTTCAAGGGCGAGCCCGGCGAACAGGCGACGATGTTCTTTCTCGACCCGTCGGGCAACGCCATCGAGCTGAAGTCCTTTGCGGACCTGGATTCGCTGTTCGCCGTCTGAAAGCGCCGACGTGAAAACAACCCACTGCCTTCTGGCGGCCGCAACGGCCGCGGCGCTCCTGCTGTGCGCCGGGCGTGCATCCGCCCAAACCGACGTGCTGAAGAAGATCAGGGAGTCCGGCGCCATCACCATGGGCGTGCGCGACGCCTCGGGCGCCATGTCCTTCACGCTGGGGCCCGGCAGCTACACGGGCTTTCACGTCGAGGTCTGCGAACGTGTCATTGCCGACATCGGGAAGGCGTTGCAGATCGGCAAGATCCACGTGAAGTACCAGCTCGTCACGCCGCAGAACCGCATGCCGCTCGTGCAGAACGGAACGGTCGACATCGAGTGCGGCACCACGACCAACAATGCGGCGCGCCAGAAAGACGTCGCGTTCGCCCCGACGCTCTATGTCGAGGGGGTTCGCATCGCGGTCAAGGCGACATCCGGCGTTGCTTCTGCGGCCCAGCTCGCCGGCAAGGCGGTGGCCGTCACGACGGGGAGCACCTCCGTCCAGCTGCTGAGAAAACTCAAGCGCGACAACGCCCCTGAGATCGCGCAGGTGTACGCCAAGGACAACAGCGAAGGGTTCCTGCTGCTCGAATCGGGCCGCGCAGAGGGCTTCGTCGCCGACGGGCAGATCCTTGCCACCTTGATTTCCAGGAGCAAGGAGCCGGCGCAGTACCGGTTGCTCGACCAGGTGCTCAGCGTCGAGCCGATCGCGATCATGATTCCCAAGGGCGATGCCGCGTTCAAGAAGCTGGTCGATCAAAGCGTCCTGGCGTTGGCAAGGAGCGGGGACGCCGCGCGGATCTACGACAAGTGGTTCATGCAGCCCATTGCGCCGCACGGCGCGAAGGTGGGACTGCCGGCCAGCGCCCTGACCAGGGCCGCCTGGGCCAACCCCAGCGACAAGCCGATGGAAGACTACGAGGTGCGATAGGGCGGCACCCGCAAGGCGACGAGGTCGAATCAGGCGATCAGGTCGAAGCAGCAGCCCGCGTAGTACGGCTTGTCGCCGCCATCGACGAAGGGCACCTCGATCGGCTTGCCCTCGTTGCGCCACACGTCGCGCTTGCGGTAGCCGGAGCGTGCCAGGTCGGCCAGCAGCTCGTCGTGGTGCTGGATGCGGTAGGCGCACACGGCCACGCCGATGCTGTTGAGCGTGTAGATGGTGCGCTCGGGGTGCACGGCCGTGGTGTTCATGACGATGCGCCGGGGCTTCACGGCGAGCGCGGAAAGAATCGCGTCCATGCGCATCGGGAGGTACTGCAGGCTGCCCGACACGTACAGCACGTCGCAGCCGCTCGCGTCGCGGTAGTCGGTGGTGAAGCCGAGCTGCGCGGTCGCCTCGCGCTTGAGGGCCATCGCGCGGCCGCTCTCGACCACGCCGGGCACGTCGCACACCGTCCAGCGCAGGGTGTCGGGGTAGCTCAGCACGCGCCGGAAGGCGTAGTACTTGATGCCGACGTGCCCGCCCAGGTCGAACACGCGCGTCAGGCCCGCATCGATGGAGCGGCCCAGCCAGAAGAGGCCGGGATAGTCGTAGAAATAGATCTGCGGGCTGTAGAGCTCGCCCGCGTCGGCGTTGGCGTAGCCGATGGCCTTGGAGGGCGGCGCGCCGGCCTCGGCCGCCTCGAAGCTCTCGAACGACCCCATGAAGAGGTTCTCGTCCGTGTTGTTCAGGAACTTGCGCCGGTAGGCGCTTTCGCGGGGCGGGAAGGTCAGCAGGCTTGAAAGCATGTCTCTCTCCTGTGGCTGTCCCATTCTGAGCGCAATCGGCGCCTTTGGGGGGCGATAGCCCAGTGCCGCGGGGGCGGTTACCCCGTGGGGGTTTACATGCCGCTCGCCAGCGCTGCAGCCGCCGCGCGGGTCTCCACCCCCAGCTTCTCGAAGATGTGCTCCAGGTGCTTGTTCACCGTGCGCGGGCTGGTGCCCAGGATCTCGCCGATGTCGCGGTTGGTCTTGCCCTTGGCGAGCCAGGACAGCACCTCGGTCTCGCGCGGCGTGAGGGCCGCGTCGGCCAGGCGCGCGGCCGGGCCTTCGCGCTGGAGGGCGAACAGCAGCATGGTCTCGCCCAGCGCCGCCGCGCCCAGGTTGCGCACCGACAGGCGCATGCCCGTGGCGGTGCCGATGGCGATCGACGCACCCGGCGCCAGCGCGGGCTCCACCGACGCGGGCAGGCGGCCCGGCGCCACCGGGTCTTCGAGCGCGTGCAGCCACAGCGCGGCCTGCGGCGAGCGCCAGGCGATGCGCCCGCGCGTGTCGACGAACACCACGCCCATGCCCGCCACGTCGACCGCGTCGCGCGCCATGCGCGTGATGCGGGCGTTGCGCGTGTGGGTGTGCAGCCGCGCCAGCACCTCCTGCGCGCGGATCGGCTTCACCACGTAGTCGACGCCGCCGCACTCGAAGCCCTCGACCACGTGCGCGGTTTCCGACAGGCCGGTCATGAACAGCACGGGGATGTGCGCCAGCGCCGCGTTGGCCTTGATGCGCCGGCAGGTCTCGAAGCCCGAGAGGCCGGGCATCAGGCCGTCGAGCAATATCGCGTCGGGCACCACCAGTTCGAGCCGCTGCAGCGCGGCCTCGCCGTCGGCCGCCACCAGCACGGTGTAGCCGCTGGCCTCGAGCGTGTCGCACAGCATGCCCAGGCTGCTGGGGGCGTCGTCCACCACCAGCACGACAGGGCGTTCGGATTCATGACCGGGCGAGGGGAGTGTCTGCATCTTCTGCCAGTGCGTTGCGGAGGTTGTCGAGTTCGAAGCGCGCGACCATGCCGCGCAGCCAGGTGCAGGTGGCGGCCGCGGCGGGCGAGGCCGCGGCCAGCCGGTCGAGCGCGGTGTGCAGGCCGCGCACATGGCCCATCTGCACCAGGCGCATGAGGTCGGCGCGGTCGTCTTCGTTGAGCGCGAGCAGGGGCGGGCGCGGCGGCGCCAGGTCGGGGTCGGCGGGCGGCGGCATTGCGTCGCCGGTCGCCAGCCATTCGAGGCCCAGGTGCCGCTCCAGCGTGGCGATGAGTTCCGACTCGATCACCGGCTTGCCCACGAAGGCCTGGCAGCCCGCGGCGCGCAACCGGTCGGCCTGGTTCTCGAACATGTTCGCCGAGACGATGATGATCGGCAGTTCGGCGAAGCCCGAGGCCCGCACCGAGCGCGCGGTCTGCCAGCCGTCCATGTCGTCCATCGTCAGGTCCAGCAGGATGGCCGAGGGCAGCTCTTCGCGCAGGCTGTCGAGGCACTCGGTGCCGCTGGCGGCCTCGCGCACCGTGAAGCCCAGCGGCGCGAGCATGCCGGCGAGCATCTGGCGCTGCACCGGCTGGTCGTCCACCACCAGCAGCGTGCGGCGCTCGCCCAGGTAGCCCGACACCGGTTCGCGTGAGCCCGCCTGCGGGCCGGGGTCAGCCACCTCACGCAGGTACACGCGCACGCTGAAGGTGCTGCCCGCCGAGGAGGTCGACGCCAGCTTCAGCTCGCCGCCCATGAGCGAGGTGAGCAGCCCGGTGATCGTGAGACCCAGCCCCGTGCCCGGCTCGCCGCGCCGGCGGCCTGCGGCGCCGCGCTCGAAGGGCAAAAAGATGCGCTGGCGGTCTTGCGGCGCCACGCCGATGCCGGTGTCGACCACGTCGAAGCGCAGCACCTCGCGCCGCGCGTCCACATGCAGCGTGACGGTGCCGCTGTCGGTGAAGCGCACGGCGTTGGTCAGCAGGTTGATGAGGATCTGGCGCAGCCACTTCACGTCGGCATGCACCCACGGCGGCAGCCGGCCCGCATGCGTGTAGACGAACGCCAGGCCCTTGGCCTCGGCCTGCGGGCGCACCATCTGCACCACCTGGTCGAGAAAGGCCGGCAGCGCCAGCGGCGAGGGCTCCAGCTGCAGCCGGCCGGCCTCGATGCGCGCCAGGTCGAGCAGCCCGTCGATGAGGCCCAGCATGTGCTCGCCGCTGCGGTGGATGGTCTGCACCGCCTCGCGCGGCGGCAGGGCCGCGTCGCCGCCCTTGAGCAGGATCTGCGAGTAGCCCAGGATGCTGTTGAGCGGCGTGCGCAGTTCGTGCGTCATGCCGGCCACGTAGCGCGTCTTGGCCTGGTTGGCGGCTTCGGCGGCTTCCTTGGCGGTCTGCAGCGCGGCGTCGGTGCGGCGGTGCGCCTCGATTTCGAGCGCGAGCAGGTTGTTGTGGCGGTTCGACTCTTCCTGCGCCATCTGCCGGCTCTCGCTGCCCAGCACCACCCACCACGCGGCCACGGCGGCGACCACCGAGAGCAGCGCGAACACTTTCAAAAAGGCTGTCGCCATCGCCGAATCGATGGTGCCGGCGATGGCCTCCTGCGCGTAGACCACGCCCACCACCGTGGCCAGCAACGCGATGAGCGAGGTGGCGACCAGCAGGTAGTGCGCCACGCGGAAGTTCAGCCGCGCGGACAGCGCGGGCGGCAGCAGCGCCTGCAGCCAGCCACTCATCTGCTCGGCCGCGCGCGAGTCGGTCTTGCAGCGGTCGTGGCAGCGCGATTCGAGCGTGCAGCACAGCGAGCAGATCGGTGCGCTGTAGGCCGGGCAATGCGCCATGTCTTCCGACTCGAAGCTGTTGTCGCACACCGAGCACTTCACGCTCTGGCCCGGCGTCCAGCGGTCGATGTCGGTGCGCGCCAGGTAGTAGCGACCGCGCGTCCGCCACGCCAGCAGGGGTGACACGGCCATGGCCGTGGCCAGCGCGATGAAGGGCGAGAAGGCACGCGCCCATTGGCCCAGCGCGCCGGAGTAGGCCAGCATCGCCAGCGCCGCCGCCACCAGCATCGCGACCAGGCCCACGGGGTTGATGTCGTACAGGTGCGCACGCTTGAACTCGATGGTCTTCGGGCTCCAGCCCAGCGGCTTGTTGATGACGAGGTCGGCCACCAGTGCGCCGACCCAGGCGATGGCGATGTTGCTGTAGAAGCCCAGCACGTGCTCCAGTGCCGCGAACACGCCCAGCGCCATCAGCAAAATCGCGATGGCCACGTTGAACACCAGCCACACCACGCGCCCTGGGTGGCTGTGCGTGAGTCGCGCGAAGAAGTTCGACCACGCGAGCGAGCCCGCATAGGCGTTGGTCAGGTTGATCTTCATCTGCGACACGACCACGAACAGCACCGTGATGCCCAGCACCCACGCCGGGTCGCGCAGCACGTACGAAAAGCCCGTGAGGTACATCTGCGTGGGCTCGATCGCGTGGTTGGCCGGTATCTCGTGCTGCAGCGCCAGGAAGGCCAGGAACGCGCCGCCCATCATCTTGAGCATGCCCGGCACGATCCAGCCCGGCCCGGCGACCAGCACCGCCGTCCACCAGCGCCCGCGGTTGGCGGCGGTCTTCTCGGGCAAGAAGCGCAGGTAGTCGACCTGCTCGCCGATCTGCACCACGAGCGAGAAGGCCACCGTGGCCGCCGCGCCGAACATCAGCGGATCGAAGCCGCTGCTGTCCGAGGTGCGGCCCACGAGGCCGGTGAAGTCGGCGTACAGCTCGGGCTTCTTCACCATCACCGCGATGAAGGGGCAGACGAACAGCACGATCCAGATCGGTTGCGTCCACAGCTGCAGCCCCGAGATCAGCGTGATGCCGCGCGCCACCAGCGGAATGATCACGATCGACGACACCAGGTACAGCAGCCACAGCGGCCAGTCGAGGTACATCTGCAGCGCCAGCGCGAGGATGGCCGCTTCGAGCGCGAAGAAGATGAAGGTGAAGCTCGCGTAGATCAGCGAGGTGAGCGTGGAGCCCAGGTAGCCGAAGCCCGCGCCGCGCGTGAGCAGGTCCATGTCGACGCCGTGCCGTGCCGCGTAGTACGAGATGGGCAGGCCCGTGAGGAAGGTGATGAGCCCCACCACCAGGATCGCCCACAGCGCGTTCGAGAAGCCGTAGCTCAGCGCGATGGCGCCGCCGATGGCCTCCAGCGCCAGGAACGAGGTGGCGCCGAAGGCCGCGTTGGCCACGCGGAACTCCGACCACTTGCGAAAGCTGCGCGGCGTGTAGCGCAGCGCGTAGTCCTCCAGCGTTTCGTTCGCGACCCAGGCGTTGTAGTCGCGGCGGATGCGAAAGATCTTCTGTCCGGAGACGGATGTCATGGCGGGTTCTCGCGGCGGCGGCAACGGTGGCATGCGGCAGGTACAGCAAGAAGCGCTCCCTGCTGTCCCGTGCCTTGTCTGCTCGCGAGTCTGCGGCCCGGGCAGGGGCGCATCGCTACGTTGAATGACGTATTCGCGCAGAGGCAAGTGATTTCTAAAGTACCAGCCATGGTGCTCGCAGCACCGTCCGATGCACTGCGATGGTGCGCGGCTCACTCTTCTTTCAACCTGCCTGGAGTTCCTGATGTCGCGTGATTCCGATCCTTCTTCCCTCGATGCCATGGCACTGCGCCGCCGACGCCTGCTGCAGGGCGCCGCCGCGCTGCCCGTGATGGGCCTGAGCGGCCTGAGCTTCGGCCAGGGTCAGTTCCCCACGGCCAAGGTCAACACCACCAAGCTCGCGGTGACCGACACCGAAGTCACGGTGGGCCAGCTGCATTCGTCCACCGGCACCATGGCCATCTCGGAGACCGGCTCCATCCAGGCCGAGCAACTGGCCATCGACCAGATCAACGCCATGGGCGGCATCCTGGGCCGCAAGATCAAGGTCATCAAGGAAGACGGCGCCTCCGACTGGCCCACCTTCGCCGAGAAGTCGAAGAAGCTGCTGGTCAACGACAAGGTCGCGGCCGTCTTCGGCTGCTGGACCAGCGCCTCGCGCAAGGCCGTGCTGCCGGTGTTCGAGAAGGAGAACGGCCTTCTGTACTACCCGACCTTCTACGAAGGCCTGGAGCAGAGCAAGAACGTGATCTACACGGGGCAGGAGGCCACGCAGCAGATCATCTGGGGCCTCGACTGGGGCGCGAAGGAGAAGAAGGCCAAGACCTTCTTCCTCGTCGGCTCCGACTACATCTGGCCGCGCACCTCGATGAAGATCGCGCGCAAGCACATCGAGAACTTCCAGAAGGGTTCGGTCAAGGGCGAGGAGTACTACCCGCTGGGCCACACCAACTTCAACTCGCTGATCAACAAGATCAAGGTGGCCAAGCCCGACTGCATCTTCGCGGCGGTGGTGGGCGGCTCGAACGTGGCCTTCTACAAGCAGCTCAAGGCCGCCGGCATCACGGGCGACAAGCAGTTCCTGCTGACGCTGGCCGTGACCGAGGACGAGATGACCGGCGTGGGCGGCGAGAACTTCGCGGGCTTCTACTCGTCGATGAAGTACTTCCAGACGCTGGACAACGAGAACAACAAGAAGTTCGTGGCCGCCTTCAAGGCCAAGTACGGCAAGGACGCGGTGATCGGCGACGTGACGCAGGCGGGCTACCTCGGCCCGTGGCTGTGGAAGGCCGCGGTGGAGAAGGCGGGCAGCTTCGACATCGACAAGGTGGTGGCGGCGTCGCCGGGCATCGAGCTGAAGACCGCGCCGGAGGGCTACGTGAAGCTCGACGCCAATCACCACCTGTGGAGCAAGGCGCGCATCGGGCAGGGGCAGCTCGACGGCAGCTTCAAGGTCGTTGCGGAGTCGGGCGAGTTGATCAAGCCCGATCCGTTCCCCAAGGGCTACCAGTAAACCGGCCGCGGGCCTTCACCCCAACCCTCTCCCGCATGCGGGAGAGGGCGCAACCCCAACACTCCGGAACTTCCGCCATGACGCTGTCGGACATGATGAACATCGGCCTGATGCAGGGCTTCGCGGGGCTGAGCCTCTTTGCGGTGCTGCTGCTCATGGGCCTCGGGCTCGCGATCATCTTCGGGCAGATGGGCGTGATCAACATGGCACATGGCGAGTTCATGACCATCGGCGCCTACTCGATCTTCCTGGCCGCGCAGGTGACCGAGCGCATGGCGCCCTCGCTCATGCCGTACTACTTTCCGATCGCGATCGGGCTGGCCTTCGTGTTCGCCTTCATCGCCGGCTGGCTCGTGGAGTGGGCGCTGATCCGCCACCTGTACAAGCGCCCGCTCGACACGCTGCTCGCCACCTGGGGCGTGAGCCTGGGCCTGCAACAGATCTTTCGCACCTTCATCGGCCCGAAGGAGGTGAGCCCCACGCTGCCCGAGTGGCTCATGGGCTCGTGGACGCCGCACGAGGGTCTCGACATTCCGATCAACGGCCTGTTCGTGCTGGCGCTCACCGCGCTGGTCACGGGCGGCGTGCTCATCGCCTTGCACAAGAGCCGCTGGGGCCTGCGGGTGCGCGCCACCGTGGCCAACCGCACCATGGCCAACGCCACCGGCATCGACACCAAGAAGACCGACCGCCTCACCTTCGCCATCGGCTGCGGCATTGCCGGCGTGGCGGGCGCGGCCTTCACCACCATCGGATCGACCGGTCCGACCTCGGGCTCGCTGTACATCGTCGACGCCTTCCTGGTCGTCACCTTCGGCGGCGCGGCCAGCCTGCTGGGCACCGTGGTCTCGGCCTTCGGCATTGCGCAGACCCAGTCGATCTCGGAGTTCTTCATGACCGGCTCGATGGCCAAGGTGCTGACGCTGTCGCTGATCGTCTTGATCCTGATGATGCGCCCCCAGGGCTTGTTCGCAGTCAAGGTCCGTCGCTGAACCCGATTCCTTCCCGGAGAACCACTCGATGAATTTCCTCAAGGCCTCGATCCGGCGCTACCAGCTCGGCAGCCTCCTGCTGCTGGTGCTGCTGCTCGCGGTGGTGCTGCCGCTGTCGCTCGACATCTTCCGCCTCAACCTCGTGGGCAAGTACCTCACTTACGCCTTCGTGGCCGTGGGCCTCGTCATGGTGTGGGGCTACGGCGGCGTGCTGAGCCTGGGGCAGGGCGTGTTCTTCGGCATCGGCGGCTATGCGATGGCGATGTTCCTCAAGCTCGAAGCTTCCGACCCGATCACGACCAAGATCCAGTCGACGCCCGGCATCCCGGACTTCATGGACTGGAACCAGATCACCGAGCTGCCCGCGCTGTGGCTGCCGTTCAAGAGCCTGCCGCTGAGCCTCGCGCTGGTGGTGCTGGCGCCGATGGCGCTGGCCTGGCTCATCAGCTTCGCGATGTTCAAGCGCCGCGTGGGCGGCGTGTACTTCGCGATCATCACGCAGGCGGTGGCGCTGATCTGCACTGTGCTCATCATCGGCCAGCAGGGCTACACGGGCGGCGTGAACGGCATGACCGACCTGAAGACGCTGCTGGGCTGGGACACGCGCACCGACAGCGCCAAGTACATCCTCTACTACGTCTGCGTGGGCTTGCTGGTGCTGAGCATCCTGCTGTGCCGCTGGGTGCAGACCAGCAAGCTGGGCACGCTGCTGCTGGCCATGCGCGACAAGGAAGACCGCGTGCGCTTCTCGGGCTACGACGTGTCGAACTTCAAGGTCTTCACCTTCTGCCTGGCGGCCGGGCTCTCGGGCATCGGCGGTGCGATGTTCGCGCTGCAGGTGGGCTTCATGTCGCCGAGCTTCGTGGGCATCGTGCCCTCGATCGAGATGGTGATCTTCTGCGCCGTCGGCGGCCGCATGAGCCTGGTAGGCGCGGTGTACGGCGCGCTGCTGGTGAATGCGGGCAAGACGCTGTTCTCCGAAAGCTTTCCCGACCTGTGGCTCTTTTTGATGGCCGCGCTCTTCATCGGCGTGACCATGGCCTTCCCGATGGGCCTGGCGGGCCTGTGGGAAGACACGATCAAGCCGTGGTGGGCCTCGCGCCGCCAGGCCCTGCGCGACGCCGCGACGAAGCCACCGCCCGCCGCCGTGTCGGCCCCTTCACCCGTCGCCGCGCCGCAGGCCGAGCCCGTGTTGCCCGAAGGCATCGGCCGCCAGCGCGCTTGACCGAACCCGGAGCCCACCCCATGAGCAACACCGACTTCGCCCTCGCCGTGGAAGACCTCAGCGTCTCCTTCGACGGCTTCAAGGCCATCGACGACCTGACGCTGTACATCGACAAGAACGAGCTGCGCGTGATCATCGGCCCCAACGGCGCCGGCAAGACCACGCTGCTCGATTTGATCTGCGGCAAGACGCGCGCCAGCGCCGGCAGCATCAAGTTCAAGAACACCGAGCTCACGAAGATGGCCGAGCACAAGCGCGTGCGGCTGGGCATCGGCCGCAAGTTCCAGACGCCGTCGATCTACGAAAACCTCAGCGTGTTCCAGAACCTGGAGGTGTCCTTCCCGAAGGGCCGCTCGGTGTTCGGCGCGCTGGCCTTCCAGTGCGACGACGAGGTCAAGGGTAAGGTGCAGGCCATCGCCACGGAGATCGGCCTGGCCGACAAACTCGGCACAGAAGCCGGCCTCCTGAGCCACGGCCAGAAGCAGTGGCTGGAGATCGGCATGCTGCTGATGCAGGAGCCCGAGCTCCTGATGCTCGACGAGCCTATTGCGGGCATGAGCGCGCGCGAACGCGAGCTCACGGCCGACCTGCTCCAGCGCATCTGCCGCAACCGCGCGGTGATCGTCATCGAGCACGACATGGCCTTCGTCAAGCAGATCGCGCACAAGGTCACCGTGATGCACCAGGGGAAGATCCTCGCCGAAGGGCCGATGGAGAAGGTGCAGGCCGACCCGAAGGTCATCGACGTCTACCTGGGGCACTGAACCATGAGCACCATCATGCTGAAGGTCGACGACCTGCACACCGCCTACGGCCAGAGCGAGGCGCTGCACGGCATCTCGTTCGTGGGCCATGCCAACGAAACCATTGCCATCATGGGCCGCAACGGCATGGGCAAGACCACGCTGTTCAAGAGCCTCATGGGCGTGCTGCCGATCAAGAGCGGGCGCATCGAAGTGGCGGGGCAGGACGTGTCGCGCGACGAGAGCTTTCGCCGCGTGGCCAAGGGCATTGCGTACGTGCCGCAGGGCCGCATGATCTTCCCGACGCTGACGGTGGAAGAGAACATCCAGACCGGCCTGGAGAACTCGAAGACCCGGCGCATCCCCGAAGAGATCTACGCGCTGTTCCCCGTGCTGTGGGACATGAAAAGCCGCAAGGGCGGCAACCTCTCCGGCGGCCAGCAGCAGCAGCTCGCCATTGCGCGCGCGCTCGTCACCGACCCCAAGGTGCTGCTGCTCGACGAGCCCACCGAGGGCATCCAGCCTTCGATCATCAAGGACATCGCCAAGGCGCTCAACGAGATCCGCAAGCTGCGCGGCATCACCATCGTCGTGTCCGAACAGGTGCTGAGCTTCGCGATGGACGTGGCCGACCGGCTGTTCGTGATCGAAGGCGGCCGGCTCGTGCACGAGACCGCGCGCGACAAGACCGATGTGGAACACATCAAAGCCTATCTCTCTGTCTAACCACAACCCCAGGAGCCACTGCACATGACGGACACGCTGATCAAGGTCGACCTGACCCAATCGCCCACGGAGAACGAGAACATCCACAACCGCTGGCACCCGGACATTCCGATGGCCTGCTGGGTCAACCCGGGTGACGACTTCATCCTCGAGACCTTCGACTGGACCGGCGGCTTCATCAAGAACAACGACAGCGCCGACGATGTGCGCGACATCGACCTGAGCACGGTGCACTACTTGTCGGGCCCCGTGGGCGTGAAGGGCGCTGAGCCCGGCGACCTGCTGGTGGTCGACCTGCTCGACATCGGCGCCAAGCAGGACAGCCTGTGGGGCTTCAACGGCTTCTTTTCGAAGAAGAACGGCGGCGGCTTTCTCACCGATCACTTTCCCGAAGCGCAGAAATCGATCTGGGACTTCAAGGGCATGTTCACGAGTTCGCGCCACATTCCGGGCGTGAACTTCGCGGGCCTGATCCACCCCGGCCTCATCGGTTGCCTGCCCGACAAGCCCATGCTCGACATGTGGAACGAGCGCGAAGGCAAGCTCATCGCCACCGACCCGGACCGCGTGCCAGGTCTGGCGAACCCGCCGTTCGCCGGCACCGCCCACATGGGCAAGATGACCGGTGAGGCGAGGGCGAAGGCCGCTGCCGAGGGCGCGCGCACCGTGCCGCCACGCGAACACGGCGGCAACTGCGACATCAAGGACCTGTCGCGCGGCTCGAAGGTGTTCTTCCCCGTGTACGTCGACGGCGCGGGCCTGAGCGTGGGCGACCTGCACTTCAGCCAGGGCGACGGCGAGATCACCTTCTGCGGCGCCATCGAAATGGCCGGCTGGGTGCACATGAAGGTCACGCTCATCAAGGGCGGCATGGCCAAGTACGGCATCAAGAACCCGATCTTCAAGCCCAGCCCCATCACGCCGCAGTACAACGACTACCTGATCTTCGAAGGCATCTCGGTCGACGAGAGCGGCAAGCAGCACTACCTCGACGTCAACGTGGCCTACCGCCAGGCCTGCCTCAATGCCATCGAGTACCTGAAGAAGTTCGGCTACTCGGGCGCGCAGGCCTATTCGATTCTGGGCACGGCACCTGTGCAGGGCCACATCAGCGGCGTGGTCGACGTGCCGAATTCGTGCGCCACGCTGTGGCTGCCCACGGGCATCTTCGACTTCGACATCAACCCGAATGCCTCGGGCCCGGTGAAGTTCATCGACGGCAGCATCGACATGCCGCTGTCGCACGACCTGCGCTGAAGCCATGCCGACCTACGACTACGCCTGCGGGCAGTGCGGCGGCTTCGAATCGCTGCGGCCTTCGGGCCAGCGCGACGAGCCCGCTGCCTGCCCCGACTGCGGCAGCGCCTCGCCGCGCGTGTTCACGGCCGCGCCGCGCCTGGCACTGATGGCCGCCGACACGCGCCATGCGATGGCCACCAACGAACGCGCGCGGCATGAGCCTTCGAGCTCACGCGACTATGCGCGGCTGCGGCATCCCTCGGGCTGCGGTTGCTGCTCGGGATCGTCGCGGCGCAGTGCCACGCAGACCGCGCCGAACGGTGCGAAATCGGCCCCGTCGCGGCGGCCCTGGATGATCTCGCACTGAGGGTTCGGCGTGCATCCCTTGCATGCGCTAGACGCATGCAAGGGATGCCGGCAGCGAGAACTTTCTCGTGCGTGCCCTCTGGAGGAGAGGGTTCCGGCCGCCGCATCGCATGCGCGGGCGGCGCGCGATTGTTTCAATCCCGTGAACGCCGCGATTCCTTTTGCTGCCGTTTTTTGGGGCGCTTCAGGTTCAAACTTCATCCCATCGACACACCACCTGAAGGAGATTGAAATGAATGCCTCGAAGACCCTCGCCGCCGTTGCGCTCTCGCTCCTGGCTGTTGCCGGTGCCCACGCCGAAACCTATGACGGCGTGCACACCGTGAACTCGACCCTCTCGCGTTCGGAAGTCGCGTCGCAAGCCGTGGCCGCCGCCCGTGCCGGCAACGAGTACAGCGACGGCGCCACCGCCGGCGCACAGACCTTCACCTCGACCGCCGACCGCTCGACGATCCGCGCTGAAGCCGTCGCCAAGGCCCACGACCCGCTGGCCAGCCTCGACCGGCGCGCGTTCTACCGCGACGAAGTGCCGGCTGCGTACAAGAAGCCCAGCGTGTCGTTCACGCGCCAGGCTGGCCTGTAAGCCAGGTCGCTGCGGCAAGCCGGTGCCTGCATCGGCTGCTTGAAGAACGAACGGGCCCTTGGGGCCCGTTTTTTCGTTGGGACGTCGCGCGTCAGGCTGCGTGCGCAAGGACGTTGACGAGCTTCCCGAACGGATCGCGGACATAGAAACGGCGCACACCCCAGGGTTCGTCGACCGGGCCGTATTCGATGGCAAAGCCGGCAGCCCGCATGCGCGCAAGCGCGGTGTCGACATCGTCGACTTCGATGGAAAGGTCAGGCACCGGCGTGCCCGAACCGCCTTCAGACGCAAAGCTGACCTGCACGCTCATCTCGGCCTGCGAACCGTAGGTGCGTATCCAGCCGTGGTCCATCAGCAGATCGAGGCCGAGCACGTCGGCGTAGAAGACCTGTGCGCGCGCCACATCCTGCGTCGCGAAGTTGGCGACCAGTCGTTTGACTTTCATTGTTTGGAACTCTCTTCGGCGGTTTCGGGTGCGATGCGGAAAGCCTTGGGCTTGCCGCCGGATTCGGCATGGAGCAGGTCACCTTCGATGCGGACGCGGGTCCACGTGTCGATGATGCCGTCGGCGCCGATCAGCTCGATGCTGTCGCCAGACAGTACCCGGTAGCGAAACGACGGCGCGCACTGCGGGCCATCGTGCGTGCCCAGCACCGCGCGAAGGAATCCGTTCGATGCGAACCAGTAGATTTCGACCTGGGTGTCGGAGATGAGTTGCAGCCGGCGGTCGATGGGGAGGGCGGTGGTCATGAGAGTTGTCTGGCTCACGCGGGCGCATGGGTGTCTGGCCATTCGCTTTCTTTCAGAAGGAATTGAAGTGGCTTCATCACGCAGGTCAGTTCTTTGAAGTCAGTGTCCGGTTTTCCAGTTTCGCCGCCGCGTCTTTCAGTGCCGTCATGACACGGAAACCGGGATACGTCTCTTGTCGCGGAAAGGCCTGTCGGTAGTAGGCCTCCCAGTAGCTCGTCACGCGGCGCTCGGTTGTCTTGAGCGATGAGGGTTCGGGGGGTGTCACCACAAGGCAGCCAATTCCGAATGAGGAACGGCCGAATATAGAAGACCCAGCATGTGCCTGGCCAGCCGCGTGCGTGAAACCGCCATCGAGGGCGGGTAAGCTCGCGGCCCATGAAGCGCAACAGCACTCCCCGCACGTCCAAGTCCACCGGCGGCAAGGCTGCCGCGGCGCCCGCCGCCGAGGCATCCGACGTTCCGGTGTCGGCCGTGCTGGCGCGCATCGAAACCCTCTGGTCCTCGCTCGGCCCCGTGGGCCAGCGCATCGCCGACTTCATCGTGAAGAACCCCCGCGAGGTGGTCCACATGTCGGTCAGCGAGGTGGCCGAGCGCACCGGCTCGAGCGAGGGCAGCATCGTCGGCCTGTGCAAGAACCTGGGCGCCACGGGCTTCCAGCAGATCAAGATTGCGCTGGCGCAGGAGATCGTGCGGCCGGTGCAGTTCATCCACGAAGACCTCGACCCGCAGGACAAGGCCGATGCGGTCATCCGCAAGATCTTCCAGAGCAACGTGCAGACGCTGCACGACACGCAGTCGATGCTCGACGCGAAGGCGATGGAGCGCGCGGTGCAGCTGTTTCGCAAGGCCGAGCGCATCGAGATCTACGGCATCGGCAGTTCGGCCACCATTGCCGAGGACGCGCACTACCGCATGCTGCGCATCGGCCTCAATGCCAAGGTGGTGGTCGATTCGCACGTGCAGGCCATCAGCGCCTCGCTCACGAATGCGAAGACGGCGGTGCTGACGATTTCGCATTCGGGCAGCACGCACGAGACTGTGACGGCCACGCGCCTGGCCAAGGAGGCCGGCGCTGCCACGGTGTGCATCACCAACTTCGGCAAGTCGCCGATCCAGGCCTTTGCCGACGTGCTGCTGTTCACCATGGCGCGCGAAACCAACTTCCGCACCGAGGCGATGACGAGCCGGCTCGCGCAGCTGGCGATCATCGACGTGCTGATCGCCTGCCTGGCGCTGTCGGATTACGACACCTCGGTGCGCACGCTGCGCCAGACTTTCGACGTGCTTTCGCTCAAGCGGTACTGAGGCGCGGGTTCCACTGCTTCTGAGACGGGCGGCACGAGCAGTCCGGCGACCGTGGGCGCCACCGCCCCCGGCGATTCACCCACCAGCACGCAGGCCAGGCCGAGCCGCATGGCGCCTTCGCCGTCGGTCAGCGGGTTGTCGCCGACCACCACCGTGCGCCCGGCGCTCGCGCCAAGGCGGCGCAGGCCTTCCTCGAACAGCAGCGGCGCGGGCTTGCCGACCACGCACCACGGCTGCACGCCGCTGGCCGCGACCACGGCCGCGAGCAGCGCGCCGGTCTCGGGCACCACGCGGCCGTGCGGGCCCGGGTGCGTGGCGTCGGCGTTGGTCACCATCAGCTTCGCGCCGCGCCGCAATGCGTTCGCGATGACCGACAGGCGCGTGTGGCTGAAGTGCATGTCGAGCGCCAGCAGCACGACGTCGGCCTCGGCCTCTGCTGACACCAACCGGCAGCCCTGCGCGCGCGCATAGCGCTGCAGGGCAGGGCTGGCGGCCAGCAGCACGCGCGCCTGCGGATGCTGCTGCGCCAGCTGGCGCACCGCGAGTTCGCCGGCCAGCACGATGCGCTCGGGCGGCACGCGCAGGCCCAGCGTGCGCAGCCGCACCGACAGGCCCTGCGCCGTGTGCGTGGAGTTGTTGGACACGATGGCGTAGCGGTCGTGAAAGTGCGCCAGCAGGCGGGCCGCGCCGTCGATGGCTTCCTGCTGGCGCACCAGCGTGCCGTCGAGGTCGACCAGCAGGTGGCGGGCCTGCGCCAGCGCCTGGATGCCGCTGCCGTTCGTGGTCCCTGTTGTCGTGTGATGCGTGCTCATGGATCTCCGGGAGTGGGGCCGTCTTGAGGGGCTCGGCCGTGGCGGCGGATTCTATTGAATATTGCTCAGTGATATTTGAATTTTGAAATGAGCTTATTTCATTTCCCTGTCATCTGCGGCTCCTAAAGTTCTCTTCATCGGGGCGTTGCAACCGCACGCCCACCGCTTTCCAAACGAAGGAACCGACCATGAAAAAGCTCCTGGCCCTTGCGGCCGCCGCCCTCTCGCTGACTATCGCGCTGCCGCTGGCGGCGCAAGCCCAATCGGTGGCCGACGGCTCGCGCGAGCGGCCGCTGCGCGTGCTGCTGATCCCGGCCGATGGCGGCACCGAGTCGGGCACCAAGGCCGACTACGCGCCGGTGTTCAACGCCATCACGCGCAGCACCGGCCTGAACTTCGACCTCAAGGTCGGCCAGTCGTACGGCGCGGTGGTGGAGGGCATGTGCAACCAGCTCGCCGACATCGCCTTCTTCGGCCCCGTGTCGTACGTGCAAGCGAACAAGCGCGGCTGCGCGCAGCTTTTGGCCGTGGGCGTGGAGAAGGGCGCCTCGGTCTACTACGCGGGCATGTTCGCCAAGGCCAATGCGCCCATCGCCTCGGTCAAGGACCTCAAGGGCAAGCGCGTGGCCTTCGGCGACGTCAACTCGGCCTCGAGCTTCACCTTCCAGGTCGCGATGCTGCTGGACGCCGGCATGGACCCGGCCAAGGACCTCGGCGCCATCCGCATGACCGGCAGCCACGCCAGCAGCCTGGCCGCGCTGGTGCAGGACCAGGTCGACGTGGCCTCGCTCTCGTTCGATTCGTACGAGAAGGCCGTGAAGCAGGGCGTGGTCGACCCGAAGACGGTGAAGGTGGTGGCGCGCAGCATGGCCATTCCGTACCCGCCGCTGGCGCTCAACTCGAAGCTGCCCGAGCCGCTGAAGGCGAAGCTCAAGGACGCCTTCCAGACCGTGAACAAGGCCCCCGGCGTCACGCCCGACATGATCCGCGGCTACGGCGGCGGCAAGATCGACGGTTACGACACCAAGTTCTCCGAAGCCAAGTTCAACGTCGCCGCCGAAAAGCTCGGCCTGCTGACCGACGAGCTCAAGGGCCGCATCCTCGCCAAGTCCGCCGAGCGTTGAGCGTCGCCATGCTGAATTTCGAATCGGTCGCCATGCACTACGCCGACGGCACGCGCGCGCTCGACGGCGTGTCGCTGCAGGTGCCGGCGGGGCAGTTCTGCGTGGTGCTGGGCGCCTCGGGCGCGGGCAAGTCGACGCTGCTGCGCATGGCCAACGGGCTGGTCAAGCCCACGCAGGGCGCGGTGCAGGTCGAGGGCGTGCAGATCGCCGCCCACTCGCTGGCCCGCATCCGCCCGCGCATCGGCATGATCCACCAGCAGTTCAACCTGGTGCTGCGTTCCACGGTGGCCGACAACGTGCTGGCCGGCGCGCTGCCCGCGGTGCCGACCTGGCGCGCGCTGCTCGGCCTGTTCACCGACGCGCAGCGTGCCAAGGCCTGCGCGCTGATCGAATCGGTCGGCCTGCAGGAGCAGCACCTGCTGCGCCGCGTGAGCGAGCTCTCGGGCGGCCAGCAGCAGCGCGTGGGCATCGCGCGTGCCTTCATGCTGGAGCCGCCGCTGGTGCTGGCCGACGAGCCGGTGGCCAGCCTCGACCCGCAGACCAGCCACGACGTGCTGTCGCTGCTGCGCACGCAGGCCCGCGAGCGCGGCACCACGGTGCTGTGCAGCCTGCACCAGATCGAGCTGGCCTGCGAGTTCGCCGACCGCATCGTGGCGCTGCGCCACGGCGCGGTGGTGTTCGACGGCGCACCCGCGGCCTTCGACCCGAAGGTGTTCGACGCGGTCTACGGGCGCACGCCGGCGCCCGCGCGGCCCGCGCCCGAAGCGCCGCTGCCGCTGCATGCCGGCGCGCTGGAGCTGGTGCCATGAGCCGCCCCGCATCCGCCTGGGACCTGCCGCGCCCCTTCGGCGCCCGCAGCCTCGCCGTGCTGCTGCTCGTGGTGGTGGTCGGCTTCTTCGCCGGCCAGCGCGTGGAGATGGGCCGCATGCTGTCGCTCACGGGCGAGGGCGTGCTCGCGGCCGTCGGCCTGCGCGAGCAGTCGCAGGTGCTGTCGGGCCTGGGCACCATCGCCAGGTCGCTCTTTCCGCCGCAGGTGTCGGAGCGCACCGAGGTGTCGCGCATCGAGGGCTTCGACCGCGAGCGGCTGCCGTGGTTCTCGCATGTCGAAACCGAGGAGTCGCGCCAGCCCAAGCTCAACCCGCAGACGCTGCAGATGGAAGAGGTGGTCGACCGGCGCGAGGTGCTGGTCGAGCCCTTCGGCTACCTCTGGCACGTGGCGGTGAAGATGCTGGAGACCTTCGAGATCGCCATCTGGGCGACGCTGCTGGCCATCGTGCTGAGCGCACCGCTGGCCTGGTGCAGCGCGAAGAACTACACGCCGAACCGCGCCGTCTACACGCTGGCGCGCGGCGTGGTCGGCATGTTCCGCGCGGTGCCCGAACTGGTGAGTGCGCTGTTCCTGGTGCTGGCCTACGGCTTCGGTCCCATCGCCGGCGTGCTCGCATTGGCGCTGCATTCGGCGGGCTTCCTCGGCAAGTTCTACGCCGAAGACATCGAGACCGCCGACGACAAGCCGCAGGAGGCGCTGCGTGCCATCGGCGCGAACAAGTTGAAGGTGATGCGCTTCGCGGTGCTGCCGCAGGTGATGCCGCAGTTCATCGCCTACACGCTGTACATCCTCGACCGCAACGTGCGCATGGCCACCGTGGTCGGGCTGGTGGGCGCGGGCGGCATCGGCCAGGAGCTGAAGGGCCGCTACGACATGTACAACTACGCCCACGTCGGAACGATCCTGATCGCGATCTTCCTCACGGTGCTCGTGCTCGACAGGGTCGCAGCCCGCCTGCGCAGCCGCTATGCCTGAGCGCTGACACCCACCCCTGCGCCCACTTCGGGCACCCGACTTCATTCCGTTTCTTCCCGTTCCGGTGCAAGCCCTTCGAGGCCTGCACGGCCCGGCTTCGCCCTGCTTTTCTTCCCACGCCCCTTCGATCCAGAAAAGGACACCTTCATGACCTCACGTTCTTCCCGGTATGGCCTCGCTGCGGCGGGCTTTCTCCTGTGCCTGAGCCTTGCCGCGTGCGGCGGCGGAAGCGGCGGTGGCGGCGGCCTGCCGGTGCTGCCGCCCAC